>NZ_JBKGGT010000009.1:0-221557 GCF_052041995.1 Pseudomonas sp. SMV7
AAGCAAGATCAAAAGCAGAGCAGAGCAGAGCAGAGCAGAGCAGAGCAGAGCAAGAGCAAGAGCAAGAGCGGAGCAAAGCAAGAGCGGAGCAGGCCTGAAATCGCTGCTGGTGCAGGCCTGGAGGCGGCGATAGCCGCAGCGCTACCAGCGCAATAGCGAACGGTGGTTGTCCTGAAACCTGCGAAAGAGGACAATTATCGGCTTCCCGTCACAACCAGCGACCTTGCATGGCCTTTCTTGCACTTGGTATCAACCATAAGACTGCCTCGGTAGACGTACGCGAGCGCGTGGCGTTTACCCCAGAGCAGCTGGTAGACGCCCTGCAGCAGCTCTGCCGGCTGACATCCAGCCGCGAAGCGGCGATCCTGTCGACCTGCAACCGTAGCGAGCTCTACATAGAGCAGGAACAGCTGTCTGCCGATGCTGTGCTGCAATGGCTGGCCGACTATCACCGGCTCAGCCTGGACGAGCTGCGCGCCAGCGCCTACGTGCACGAAGAACACGAGGCGGTGAAGCACATGATGCGCGTGGCCTCGGGCCTGGATTCGCTGGTGCTCGGCGAGCCGCAGATCCTCGGCCAGATGAAGTCCGCCTATGCCGTGGCGCGTGAAGCCGGTACCGTCGGCCCGCTGCTCGGGCGTCTGTTCCAGGCCACCTTCAGCGCCGCCAAGCAAGTGCGCACCGACACCGCCATCGGCGAAAACCCGGTGTCGGTGGCATTTGCCGCAGTCAGCCTGGCCAAGCAGATCTTCAGCGACCTGGGCCGCAGCCAGGCCTTGCTGATCGGTGCCGGTGAAACCATCACCCTGGTCGCCCGCCACCTGCACGAGCAGGGCGTGCGCCGCATCGTCGTCGCCAACCGCACCCTGGAGCGGGCCAGCATCCTCGCCGAACAGTTCGGCGCGCATGCGGTGCTGCTGGCCGACATCCCCCAGGAGCTGGCCAACAGCGACATCGTCATCAGCTCCACCGCGAGCCAGTTGCCAATCCTCGGCAAGGGCGCGGTAGAGAGCGCGCTGAAGCAGCGCCGGCACAAGCCGATCTTCATGGTCGACATCGCCGTGCCACGCGACATCGAAACCGAAGTCGGTGAGCTGGACGATGTCTACCTGTACACTGTCGATGACCTGCACGACGTGGTGGCGGAAAACCTCAAGAGCCGCCAGGGCGCAGCCCAGGCCGCCGAAGAGCTGGTGGCGGTCGGGGCGGAAGATTTCATGCTGCGCCTGCGCGAGCTGGCCGCAGTGGACGTGCTCAAGGCCTATCGCCAGCAAAGCGAGCGCCTGCGCGACGAAGAACTGCAAAAGGCCCAGCGCCTGCTGGCCAACGGCGGCAACCCCGAGGAGGTGCTGGCCCAGCTGGCCCGGGGGCTGACCAACAAACTCCTGCATGCGCCCAGCGTGCAACTGAAAAGGCTCTCGGCCGAGGGCCGCCTCGATGCGCTGGCCATGGCCCAGGAACTCTTTGCCCTCAACGAGGGCTCGACGGACAAATCCCCGCAATGAAAGCGTCGCTGCTGAACAAACTGGAAATCCTCCAGGACCGCTTCGAAGAACTCACCGCATTGCTCGGTGATGCCGAGGTCATTTCCGACCAGACGCGCTTCCGCGCCTATTCCCGTGAATACGCCGAAGTCGAGCCGGTCTACGCTGCATATAAAGAGTGGCGCAAAGTCCAGGACGACCTCGAAGGCGCCCAGGCGCTGCTCAAGGACAGTGACCCGGACCTGCGCGAAATGGCCGTGGAAGAAGTGCGTGAAGCCAAGGAACAACTGCTGACGCTGGAGGCGCAGCTGCAACGCATGCTGCTGCCCAAAGACCCCAACGACGGCCGCAACGTGTTCCTCGAAATCCGCGCCGGTACCGGTGGCGACGAGGCGGCGATTTTCTCTGGCGACCTGTTCCGCATGTATTCGCGCTACGCCGAAAAGCGCGGCTGGCGCCTGGAAATCCTCTCCGAGAACGAAGGCGAGCACGGCGGCTACAAGGAAATCATCGCCCGCGTCGAGGGTGACAACGTGTACGGCAAGCTCAAGTTCGAGTCCGGCGCGCACCGTGTACAGCGCGTGCCCGAGACCGAGTCCCAGGGCCGTATCCACACGTCGGCGTGCACCGTGGCGGTCCTGCCCGAACCGGACGAACAGGCCGCCATCGAGATCAACCCGGCCGACCTGCGCGTGGACACCTACCGCGCATCCGGTGCCGGCGGCCAGCACGTCAACAAGACCGACTCGGCGATCCGCATCACCCACTTGCCGACCGGCATCGTGGTCGAGTGCCAGGAAGAGCGTTCGCAGCACAAGAACCGTGCCCGCGCCATGTCCTGGCTGTCGGCCAAGCTCAACGACATGCAGACCAGCGCCGCGCAGAACGCCATCGCCAGCGAGCGCAAGCTGCTGGTGGGGTCGGGCGACCGCTCCGAGCGCATCCGTACCTACAACTATCCACAGGGCCGGGTCACCGACCACCGTATCAACCTGACCCTGTACTCGCTGGACGACATCCTCGCCGGTGGCGTGGAGGCCGTCATCGAACCGCTGCTGGCCGAATACCAGGCCGATCAGCTGGCCGCGCTGGGGGACTGATGACCATCATCGCCAGCCTGCTGCGCAACGCGCAGTTGCCAGAATCGCCCACCGAGCGGCTGGATGCCGAGCTGTTGCTGGCTGCTGCCATCGGCAAGTCACGCAGCTACCTGCACACCTGGCCCGAGCGGATCGTCAGCAGCGAAGATGCCGAGACCTATGCCAGTTACCTGCAGCGCCGGCGCGACGGCGAGCCGGTCGCCTATATCCTCGGGCAGCAAGGCTTCTGGACGCTCGACCTGGAGGTGGCCCCCCACACCCTGATCCCGCGGCCGGATACCGAGCTGCTGGTCGAAACCGCCCTTGAACTGCAACCCGCCACGCCGGCCAGGATCCTTGACCTGGGCACCGGTACCGGCGCGATTGCCCTGGCCCTGGCCAGCGATCGCCCGGCCTGGCAGGTAACTGCCGTCGACCGGGTGGAGGAGGCCGCGGCCCTGGCCGAGCGCAACCGCCAGCGCCTGGGCCTGGCAAACGCCCAGGTGCGAGTCAGCCACTGGTTCGACAGCCTGGCCGGCGAGCGTTTCGACCTGATTGTCAGCAACCCGCCCTATATCGCCGCCGCCGACCCGCACCTGGCCGTCGGCGATGTACGTTTCGAGCCCAGCAGCGCCCTGGTGGCCGGCGCCGATGGCCTGGACGACCTGCGCGTCATCGCCGCCCAGGCCCCCGCCCACCTGGTTGCGGGCGGCTGGCTGTTGCTGGAACACGGCTACGATCAGGCAGCGGCGGTCCGCGCCTTGCTGGCTGAACAAGGCTTCATCGAGGTCGCCAGCCGCACCGACCTGGGTGGCCATGAACGTATTACCCTGGGGCGCCTGCCATGCTGAGTGATCAGGAACTGCTGCGTTACAGCCGGCAGGTATTGCTGGCCCAGATCGACATCGACGGCCAGTTGCGCCTCAAGCGGAGCAAGGCCCTGATCGTCGGGCTCGGTGGCCTGGGGTCGCCGGTCGCCTTGTACCTGGCCGCCGCTGGTGTGGGCGAGCTGCACCTGGCCGACTTCGATACCGTCGACCTGACCAACCTGCAACGCCAGGTAATTCATGACAATGCCAGCGTCGGCATGAGCAAGGTCGATTCAGCCCTGCAGCGCTTGCAGGCGATCAACCCGGAAATCAGCCTGGTCGCCCATCGCCAGGCCCTGGACGAGGACTCGCTGGCCGCGGCCGTGGCGGCAGTCGACCTGGTGCTGGATTGCTCGGACAACTTCAGCACCCGCGAGGCGGTCAATGCCGCCTGTGTCGCGGCGCTCAAGCCGCTGGTCAGCGGTGCGGCGATCCGCCTGGAAGGGCAGCTCTCCGTATTCGACCCACGGCGCGACTACAGCCCTTGCTACCACTGCCTGTACGGCCATGGCAGCGAAGCCGAACTGACTTGCAGCGAAGCCGGCGTGATTGGGCCCCTCGTTGGCCTGGTGGGCAGCCTGCAGGCGTTGGAGGCCATGAAACTGCTGGCTGGCTTTGGCGAGCCGCTGGTCGGGCGCCTGCTGCTGATCGATGCCCTCGGCACCCGCATCCGTGAATTGCGGGTCAAGCGTGATCCCGCCTGTGCAGTATGTGGCAAGCGCGATGGCTGAGCGCTCGGCGCCGATCGGCGTGATGGATTCGGGGGTCGGTGGCTTGTCGGTGCTCGCCGAGATCCAGCGCCTGCTGCCTGGCGAGACGCTGCTGTACGTGGCCGATTGCGGTCACGTGCCGTATGGCGAAAAGACCCCGGACTATATCCGTGAGCGCTGCCGACGAATTGCCGGGTTCTTTCATGAACAAGGCGCCAAGGCCATGGTGCTGGCCTGCAACACGGCGACGGTGGCGGCGGTGGCCGATTTGCGCGAACTGTACCCGACCTGGCCGCTGGTCGGCATGGAGCCGGCGGTGAAGCCCGCTGCGGCTGCCACACGCTCGGGGGTGGTGGGTGTGCTGGCGACCACCGGTACCCTGCAGAGCGCCAAGTTCGCCGCCTTGCTCGACCGTTTCGCCAGCGACGTGCAGGTCGTGACCCAGCCTTGCCCCGGGCTGGTAGAGCGGATCGAAGCAGGCGACCTGGCCAGCCCGGCATTGCGCCAGTTGTTGCAAGGCTACGTACAGCCGTTGCTGGCGGCGGGCTGCGATACCCTGATCCTCGGCTGCACCCATTATCCCTTCCTGCGCCCCCTGCTGGCTGACCTGGTGCCAGCCGACGTGGCGATCATCGACACGGGTGCCGCAGTCGCCCGTCAGCTGCAGCGTTTGCTGGGCGCCCACGACCTGCTAGCCGAAGGGCCGGCAGCCGCTACCCGCTTCTGGACCAGCGCTGATCCGCAGTTAATGAGAAAAATCCTACCTTTGCTGTGGCATAAGCCCGACAGTGTGCAAAGCTTTGCGTTGTGAAAAAAACGTGAAATCAAGCTGAACTATCGTACTAATGCCGCTTTCTACCCTTTGCCTGAGATGAGGCGGACACTAACAACAGCATCAGGAAGAAGGATGTTTCTCATGAAGAAACTGCTGTGCTTGGCGGCGGCTGCCGTCGTGACCCTGGGGCATGCACTGTCGGTGCAGGCCGCCGACGTTTCGTTTTCGGTAGGGCAGACCGGCGACTCGACCATGGTCTACCGGCTGGGGCTGCAATCGAACTGGGAGGCGAGCTGGTGGCAAACCAGTGTCGGTCGCCTGACCGGCTACTGGGATGGGGCCTACAGCTATTGGGACGGTGACGAGACCGCGAGTAACCACAGCCTCTCGTTCGCGCCGGTATTCGTCTATGAGTTTGCCGGCGACTCGGTGAAGCCCTACATCGAGGCGGGGATCGGCGTGGCGGCGTTCTCCAGCACCGAGCTGGAAGACAACCAGCTAGGCTCGTCGTTCCAGTTCGAAGACCGTATCGGCTTTGGTCTGCGTTTTGCCGGTGGGCATGAAATCGGGGTACGGGCGATCCATTATTCCAACGCCGGCATCAAGCAACCGAACGACGGGGTGGAAAGCTACAGCCTGCATTACCGCATGGCGCTGTAAGCCAGCAATAGCAGCCCTGTGGCCGCCGCCCGCAAGCAGATTCATCTACCAGTGGGCAGCGGCCACAGGCTGGCCGGGTCCAGAGCTTCCAGTACCAGCTCCGGGTCATTCTGCGGCCACCGCCGCAACAGCTCTTCTGCCGCGCTCTGCGGCGTCCAGGCGTCGGGTATTGCCTGCGCCGAAGTCACGGGTGCCTTGAACGACTGTGGCCCCACCACGGTCAGCGCGACCCCCTGAGCCTGCAATGCCTGGCGCTGCTCGCGCAGCCACTTCGGCATGTTGTTCCAGCCTGCGCTCGGCTGCGTCGGTGCATACAACTGCAACGCCGAATAACGACTGAAAACCGCCATTACCTGCGGCGAGTCGCCGTTGGCCAGCAAGGGCAACGCATGGGCCAGGCAATATTCGCCAGCCAACTGGTTGCTGGTGACTATCGCCTCGAACAGCTCGCTGTCGGCCACGTCAGCCGGCAGGTAGTTGCAGGTCCCCGCATTGAGGATCAGGCCATCCAGCGCGCACCAGGCATGGCAGATCAGCTGGCCGGCCTGCGCCGCCTGCTGTTCCTCATGCAACTGCCAGGGCAGAAGCAGCAGCCGGCGCCCATGGCGTACCGCCAGGGCATCCAGTGCCTCGCCATGCTTGCCGCTTGCCGCTACCCAGTGTCCTTGGCCGAGCAAGCTTTCCACTAACGCCAAACCCAATCCATTGTTGGCGCCGGTTACCCAGATTCTACGCGCGTTGTACACGATCATGCCCTCTGACCCTGCCGGTGCGGGAGGCTTCTGAATGCTTCCAGTGCACGCTGGCGACTACTATCGAGATCGACAATCGGACTGTGATAGGAATATTTAGCAAAAAGATCGGCTGATTTCATCGGTATATGAATGGATTTTTCATCCAGGCCCTGCAATTCTGGCAACCAGTGGCGGATAAAGTGCCCCTTGGGATCGAAACGCTGCGACTGCGAGACCGGGTTGAACAGGCGGAAGTATGGCACGGCGTCGGTGCCGGTGGACGCGCTCCACTGCCAGCCGCCGTTGTTGGCGGCGAGGTCGCCATCGATCAGGTGGCGCATGAAGTGCCGTTCGCCCTTGCGCCAGTCGATCAACAGGTTCTTGCTGAGGAACATGGCCACGATCATGCGCAGGCGGTTGTGCATCCACCCGGTGTGCAGCAACTGGCGCATCGCGGCGTCGATGATCGGATAGCCGGTGCGTCCCTGTGCCCAGGCTTCGAAATCGGCCGGTGCGTCGCGCCAGGGCAAGGCCTCGGTCTGGGCCCGGAAGGCACGGTGGCGCGAGACCTGTGGATAACCGGTCAGGATGTGTTTGTAGAATTCACGCCAGAGCAGTTCGCTGATCCAGGTCTGCACGCCGCTGCTGCCACTGTCGAATTCGCCCCGGTTGCCGGCCAGGGCAGCATGCAGGCATTGGCGCGGCGAGATCACCCCGGCGGCCAGGTAAGGGGAAAGCTGGCTGGTGCCGGGCGTGGCAGGCAGGTCGCGCAGTTGCTGGTAGTCGTCGATGGTTTCGTCGACAAAGCGGGCCAGCCGCGCCTGTGCCTCGGCCTCGCCGGCAGGCCAGTGTTCGCGCAGGGCGTGGCCCGGCTTTTCGAAACCATCCACATGCTCGGGTATGGGGTCGCTGGTGACCTGTAGCGGTGCCTGGCGCTGCACCTGTCGGGCCAGGGCAGGCAGGCCGCGGTGCAGTTGCTCCAGGCAGCTCTTCTTGAACTGGCTGAAAACCTGGAAGTAGTCGCCACTGCGGGTGAGGAGGGTACCGGGACGGAAAAACAGCTGGTCGAGATGGCTGTGGGCATGGATGGCTGAACGCTCCAGCAGGGCGCGGGTGGCGTCGTCGCGGCGCTGCTCGTTGAGGCCGTATTCCTCGTTCCAGTGCACGCTGTGAACGCGATGCTGGCGGCATACCTCGAGCACCGCTTGTGGCGCCTGCTCCCAGGTATCGATGGTGCGGATCAGCAAGGGGATGTTCAGCCGCGCCAGCGATTGCCTCAGGTCACGCAGGTTACGCAGCCAGAAGTCGACCTTGCAGGCGGCGTCGTCGTGAGCCCGCCACTGCCCGGGGCTGACCAGCCACAGGGCGATGGTCGGGCCACGTTCACTGGCGGCACTGAGGGCGGTGTTGTCGTCGATGCGCAGGTCGCTGCGCAGCCAGGTCAAGTGCATGATGGGTCCGGTCCTGAGGGCGGCCTGTCAGTGCCCTGAAGCAAACGCAGGGCTGCCTGTGGGGTATCGAAGAAGGAGAGGGCGCGATGCTCGAGGCTGGCCAGCGGCACTTCGTGCATGGCCAGTGTCGACCCGCCCAGCAGGGCGGGAACTGGCAGGCTGCGCAGCATGCGTTGCAGCGCCTTGGCATCGATGCGCGGGCCAAGGTGCAGGATGACCGCGCGCACCTTGAGGGAAGTGGCGGCATGGCTGAGCTGTGCAGCACCGATTGGATGCTCCAGCACTTCGACCGCAATACCATTGTTGGTCAGCAACCAGGCGCATAACCACAGCTCGGGGTTGAAGCCGCGCTGGTAGTCATCGGCCAGCAACACCGCCGGGCCTGGCAGCAACTGGTTGTCGTGATAGACCCGGGCGCCAAGCTTGCTGCGCAGCCATGTGTTGAAGAAGATCTGCTCCAGCCCGGCATTGAAGTAGTTGCGCCAGCGCAGCTCGAGAATGTCGAGCAGCGGCAGCAGCAATTGTTCGCACAGGGTAACCGCCGGGTATAGCGCCATGGCCTGGTTGAGCTGTTGGTCGAGCGCACGTTGCGAAAGATTGGCGATGGCATCGATCAGCTGGAACTGCCTGGTTTGCCAGTCGCCTTTGGGCGGTGTGGCGGTGGGCTTGTCGAGTAGCTCGCGGACCTGGCTGACCGATGCGCCACGTTGCAGCCAGGCGAGGATCGCCTCCACCCGTTCGACCTGGTCCAGTGGGTACAGACGGTGCCCCTTGGCCGTGCGCTGGGGCTTGAGCAAGCCGTAGCGTCGCTCCCAGGCCCTCAAGGTAACCGGGTTGACGCCGGTACGGCGGGCCAGCTCGCCGATGGGCAGGAGGATCTCAGACAGCATTGCGCAGCCCCAGGCTCTCTGGGTGCGGCTGCAGATAGGCCTGTTGCAGCAGATACGGATCGGGGTGCTTGCGCAAATGGTGCTTGAGCAAGGTCAGTGGCACGACCAGTGGTATCACGCCTTGCTGGTACTGGCCGATGATGGCCTGCAGTTCGGCCTTGTCCTGTGGCGTCAGGGCGTCCTTGAAGTAACCACACAGGTGCTGCAGGACATTGCCATGAGTGCCGCGGCTGGCGCAGCGGCGCAGCGCCTGCATCAGCTGGCTGAAGTAGCGGGGGCCTATGCTTTGCGGGTCGTCGTCGCGGCGCATGCTGCCGAGCAGGCGCCCCAGGGTACGGTAGGCCTGGGGATTGTTGGCCATCAGCAGGTACTTGTAGCGCGAATGGAACTGCACCAGCGCACCGCGGCTCAGGCCCTCGGCCAGCAGGCGTTGCCAGTCGGCATAGGCATACACCCGGCTGATGAAGTTCTCGCGCAGCACGGCATCGTGCAGGCGGCCTTCCTCTTCCACGGGCAGGTCCGGGCGTTGTGCACAAAACGCCTGGGCATACGCGCCACGCCCGCTATTGATGGCCGGGCGGCCATTGTCCTGGTACACCTTGACCCGCTCCAGCCCGCAGGACGGCGACTTTTGCATGAAGATGTAGCCACAAATGCCATCGAGTTGCGCAGCCATTTGCTCACCGTAGCTGCGCAGCGGGCCGGTCAGGTCGATGTCGCGGTTGCGGGTGCCGACCACTTCCGGTCGCTCGGGGTCGCCGACCAGGCGAATGGGGTCGCGCGGTGTGCCGAGACCGATGGCCACCTCCGGGCACACCGGCAACCAGTCGAAGTGTTCCTCGAGCTGCAGGCGACACAGGTCGGAGGCCTTGTGGCCGCCGTTATAACGCACGCTGTGGCCGATCAGGCAGGCGCTGATGGCAATGCGCGGCTTGCGAAGAGTGGAGGGGTCGTGCATGGCTGTCTCCATAAACCTGTACGAGAACAAAATCTTGTACAGGTTTATTCCAGCACAGCCGAGAAGTTATGCAAACTAGTATTTTTGTATAGCTACGTCACTCAAGGTGTTCAAGCAGCCGCCGTGCTGCTTCCTGGCCACTCAGCCAGGCGCCCTCGACACGCCCGGACAGGCACCAGTCGCCGCACGCATACAAACCCTGGTCGGCATCGGCCAGCGCCCCCCACTCGTGGTTGCTGGTCGGGCGGGCATACAGCCAGCGGTGGGCCAAGGCAAAGGTCGGCGCCGGCACCACGCAGCCGACCAGCTCGGCGAATTCGCCCCACAGCTGCTCGATCACCTCTTCCTTGGGCAGGTCGATATGTTGCCGGCTCCAGCTCGAGGTGGCGTGCAGCACCCAGGTGTCGAGCTGTTCGTCACGGCCCGGTTTGCTCCGGTTGCGGGCCAGCCAGTCGAGCGGGTTGTCCTGCACGAAGCAGCCTTGCATGGGGGTGTCGAGGGGGTGTTGGAAAGCTACGGCCACGGCCCAGGTGGGCTCCATCTGCACCCCTGCCGCCACTGCGGCCAGCTTCGGAGTAGCAGCCAGCAGTGGCGTGGCCTGCGGGGCCGGCACGGCGATGACCACGCGGCTGAAGGGGCCGTGACTGCAGCCTTCGGTATCCTGCAGGTGCCAGTATTGCTTGCCGCGGAACACCTCGGCGATGCGGCAGCCGAAGTTCACCGTCACATCCTTGAGCAGGCCGCGGGTAATGGCGCTCATGCGCGGCACGCCGACCCAGCGCGTCTGTTCGTCCGGAGAGGGGCTGAGTTCGCCATCGCGGTAGTTGTACAGCTGCGGCTTCCATTGCTGGGCCCAGCCGGCGGCCACCCATTGCTGCACCTGCTCGACGAAGCGCCGGTCACGGGCGGTGAAGTACTGGGCACCGAGATCCAGCGCGCCAGCCTCGCTGCGCTTGCTGGCCATGCGCCCGCCACTGCCATGGCCTTTGTCGAACAAGTGCACGGATTGCCCGGCCTTCTGCAAGGCCTGGGCGGCAGACAGGCCGGCGATACCGGCCCCGATGATGGCGATTGGTACTGTCATGATGGCCTCTTCAAACCTTGCTGTAAGCAGACTACGCTGTCAGACAAACCTGTACAATGCACAAATTTTGTATAAGGTTATACCGCTTTGGCGGGCAGCTTGGCCTATGTTTATCCGAGAGCGTCGGGTCAAAAAAGTGCCTTGTCGTTAAAAATAGACCACCGCCGCATTCTGCGAGGACACAGCCATGCATATATTGCTGACAGGCGGCACCGGGTTGATTGGCCGGCACCTGTGCCGGTACTGGCTTGGCCAGGGGCATCGACTGACGGTGTGGAGCCGGCGGCCTGAACAGGTGCCGGCAATCTGCGGGGCCGGTGTGCGCGGTATCGCCCGGCTGGAGCAGCTGGAGGTGGACGATCAGCTGGATGCGGTGGTCAACCTGGCTGGCGCTCCGATTGCAGACCGGCCCTGGACGGCGGCCCGGCGCAACCTGTTGTGGGCCAGCCGGGTCACCCTTACCGAGCAGTTGCTGAGCTGGCTGGGCACCCGTGAGCAGCGCCCGGAAGTGCTGATTTCCGGTTCGGCGGTAGGCTGGTACGGGGATGGTGGCGAACGCGAGCTGAGCGAGGTTTCGCCACCGGTGCGGGAAGATTTCGCCAGCCAGTTGTGTATTGCCTGGGAGGAAACTGCGCTGCGTTCCCAGGCCCAGGGCATTCGCGTGGTGCTGGTACGCACCGGGCTGGTGCTGGCCGCTGATGGCGGCTTTTTGTCGCGCCTGCGCACGCCCTTCAAGCTGGGGTTGGGCGGGCCTTTGGGCAGCGGGCGGCAGTGGATGCCCTGGATCCATATAGACGACCAGGTCGCCCTGATTGATTTTCTCTTGCAGCACAAGGACGCCAGCGGTCCTTATAATGCCTGCGCTCCGGAGCCCGTGCGCAACCGTGAATTCGCCACGCGCCTGGGCCGCACCTTGCACCGCCCGGCGCTGCTGCCGCTGCCGGCACTGCTGCTCAAGGCCGGTCTGGGCGAGCTGTCGGTCCTGCTGCTCGGCGGCCAGCGCGCCCGCCCGGTACGCTTGCTGGCGGCAGGCTTTACCTTCCGCTTCAACGATCTGCAATCGGCCCTGGACAACCTGTCCGGCCAACTCTGACATAGGACGCTGCATGACCGATCACGCCCTGCTGCTGGTCAACCTGGGTTCCCCTGCTTCCACTTCGGTGGCCGATGTGCGCCGCTACCTCGACCATTTTCTCATGGACCCGTATGTGGTCGACCTGCCCTGGCCGCTGCGCCGACTGCTGGTGTCGCTGATCCTGATCAAGCGACCGGAGCAGTCGGCGCACGCCTATGCCTCTATCTGGTGGGACGAGGGGTCGCCACTGGTGGTGCTGACCCGGCGTCTGCAGGCGGCGATGGTCGGGCACTGGCCGCACGGCCCGGTGGAAATCGCCATGCGCTATGGCCAGCCGGCATTGCCTGAAGTACTGGGGCGGCTGGCGCAACAAGGCGTGCGCAAGGTGACCTTGGCACCGCTCTACCCACAGTTCGCCGACAGCACGGTGACCACGGTAGTGGAGCAGGCAAGGCAGACCATTGCCGAGCAGCGGCTACCGTTGCAGATGCGCGTGCTGCAGCCGTTTTATGAACACCCGGACTATATCGAGGCACTGGCCGCCAGCGCCCGTCCCTATCTGGAGCAGGCCTATGACCACGTACTGCTCAGCTTCCACGGCCTGCCGGAACGCCACCTGAAGAAGTTGTTCCCGAAAGGTAGCCAGCACGACCTGCGGGCTGCCGATTGCTGTCACGCTGCGCCCGCCGAAGTGCGGGCGGTCTGCTACCGTGGCCAATGCCTGGCCACGGCCAAGGCTTTTGCGCGGAAAATGGGCATTGCCGATGGCAAATGGTCGGTATCGTTCCAGTCGCGGTTGGGCCGGGACAAGTGGATCGAACCCTATACCGAGACACGCCTGGACGAGCTGGCCAGGGCCGGGGTGAAGAAGCTGTTGGTGATGTGCCCGGCGTTCGTCGCCGATTGCATCGAAACGCTGGAAGAGATCGGCATGCGTGGCAGTGAGCAGTTTGTCGAGGCGGGGGGGCAGGAACTGGTGCTGGTGCCGTGCCTCAATGATCATCCGGAGTGGGTGAGGGTGCTGGCCGATATGTGCGAAAAGGCCTGATTCTCAGGGCGTCTGTCTGTGCCGGCCTCTTCGCGGGGTAGACCCGTGAAGAGGCCGAATCAGGTCAAGGCTGATCATCCGGCTTCTTGTGCTTCCAGCCATCATTGCCCGGCAGAATCAGGTTCAGGGCGATGGCCACGATGGCACACAGGGCAATGCCTTTCAGGCCCCAGTCATCCGGGCCGTCGCCGCTGCCGATGAGCACGCCGCCAATACCGAACACCAGGGTGACCGAGACGATCACCAGGTTGCGCGCTTCGGCCAGGTCGATCTTGTGGCGGATCATGGTATTCATGCCCACTGCTGCGATCGAGCCGAACAGCAGGCACAGGATGCCGCCCATCACCGGCACCGGAATGCTTTGCAGCAGCGCGCCGAACTTGCCGATGAAGGCCAGGGTGATGGCGAAGATTGCCGCCCAGGTCATGATTTTCGGGTTGTAGTTCTTGGTCAGCATCACTGCGCCGGTCACTTCGGCGTAGGTGGTGTTGGGCGGGCCGCCGAACAGGCCGGCGGCGGTGGTGGCCAGGCCGTCACCCAGCAGGGTGCGGTGCAGGCCGGGCTTCTTCAGGTAGTCGCGGCCGGTCACGCTGCCCACCGCAATCACCCCGCCGATGTGCTCGATCGCCGGTGCCAGGGCAACCGGGACGATGAACAGGATGGCCTGCCAGTTGAACGCCGGCGCGGTGAAGTTGGGCAGTTCCAGCCACGGGGCGGCGGCGATCCTGGCCGTGTCGACCACGCCAAAGGCGAACGACAGGGCAAAGCCTACCAGCACGCCGGCGATGATCGGCACCAGGCGGAAGATGCCCTTGCCGAACACGGCGACGATCAGTGTGGTCAGCAGGGCGGGCATGGAGATCATCATCGCCGTCTTGTACGGCAGCAGCACGCTGCCGTCCCCGGCCTTGCCCATCGCCATGTTCGCCGCGATCGGTGCCATGGCCAGGCCGATGGAGATGATCACCGGGCCGATCACCACCGGCGGCAGCATGCGGTCGATGAAACCGGTGCCTTTGATTTTCACCATCAGGCCCATGAAGGTGTAGACGAAGCCGGCGGCCATCACGCCGCCCATGGTCTCGGCCAGGCCGAACTGGCCCTTGGCGAGGATGATCGGGGTAATGAAGGCAAAGCTCGAGGCCAGGAACACCGGTACCTGGCGGCCGGTGACCAGCTGGAACAGCAGGGTGCCGATGCCGGCGGTGAACAGCGCGACGTTCGGGTCGAGGCCGGTGATCAGTGGCATCAGCACCAGCGCGCCGAATGCCACGAAGAGCATCTGTGCGCCCGAAACGACCTGGCGCCAGAGCGGGTCGTTGAAGCCGTCCTGCATGGTCAGGCGTCCTTTTGCTTGGTGCCGAAGATCTTGTCACCGGCATCGCCCAGGCCTGGCACGATGTAGCCGTGTTCGTTCAGGTGCTGGTCGATCGAAGCGGTGTAGATCTGCACGTCCGGGTGGGCTTTTTCCACCACTTCGATGCCTTCTGGCGCGGCCACCAGGACCATGGCACGGATCTCCTTGCAGCCCGCCTTCTTCAGCAGGTCGATGGTGGCAACCATCGAACCGCCTGTGGCCAGCATCGGGTCGATGATCAGGGCCAGGCGCTGGTTGATGTCCGGCGCGAGCTTTTCCAGGTAGGTGTGGGCTTCGAGGGTTTCTTCGTTGCGGGCAACACCCACCGCGCTGACCTTGGCCCCCGGGATCAGGCTGAGCACCCCGTCGAGCATGCCGATGCCGGCACGCAGGATCGGCACCACGGTAATCTTCTTGCCAGCAATCTTTTCAACTTGCACCTTGCCACACCAGCCGTCGATCTCGTAGCTTTCCAGCGGCAGGTCCTGGGTCGCTTCGTAAGTCAGGAGCGCACCGACTTCCTGGGCAAGTTCGCGAAAATTCTTGGTGCTGATATCGGCACGGCGCATCAGGCCGAGCTTGTGGCGGATCAGCGGATGGCGGATCTCACGAGTGGGCATAGGGGGCTCCGAAAGGCGGGCAAAAAAACCGCGCTAGATTAATCTATTCAGCCTGTGCTGTCGTCTGGTCATTTGGACGTTAGTCCATAAATGCTTGATCTGTGACGAGCGGATGCGTACCTTTGCCCGCTTTTCCAAAATGCCACCCGGAGAGCGCCATGTCCGCCGATCTCGAGCATATCCGTCAAGTCATGCGTGAAGCTGACTGCCTGTACACCGAAGCCGAAGTCGAAGCGGCCATCGCCAAAGTCGGCGCGCAGATCTGCAACGACCTGCACGACAAGAACCCGGTGGTGTTCTGCGTGATGAACGGCGGACTGATCTTCGCCGGCAAACTGCTGACCCACCTGCAGTTCCCGCTGGAGGCCAGCTACCTGCACGCCACCCGCTACCGCAACCAGACCAGCGGCGGCGAGTTGTTCTGGAAGGCCAAGCCGGAAGTGTCGTTCATCGACCGTGACGTCTTGATCGTCGATGACATTCTCGACGAAGGTCACACCCTCAGCGCCATCATCGAGTTCTGCAAGCATGCCGGCGCGCGTTCGGTGCACACCGCAGTGCTGATCGACAAGGACCATGAGCGCAAGGCCAGCCCGGACCTCAAGGCCGACTACGTGGGCTTGCCCTGCGTCGACCGCTACATCTTCGGCTACGGCATGGACTACAAAGGCTACTGGCGCAACGCCAACGGCATTTTCGCCGTCAAGGGGCTGTGACCATGCGCCAGCCTGCGTTCATCGACCAATCGCTGTTCGCCGGGCTGGCCGCGCAGGCTGCCGCCAACCCGCGGCAGCGGCAACACCACACCTTCCACGAGATGGAAGAACCCTGCCACCGCATGGCTGTCGGCCTGCAACCGGGTACCTACATCCCGCCGCACCGCCACCTCAGCGCCGACAAGGCGGAAACGCTGCTGGCCCTCAAGGGGCGCTTCGGCCTGCTGCTGTTCGATGAACAAGGCGTGGTAACCGACAAGCGCGTGCTGCAGGCGGGCGGTGACTGCCTCGGGGTCGACCTGGCGCCCGGCATCTACCACGGGCTGGTAGTGCTGGAGCCGGACAGCATCCTGTTCGAGTGCAAGGCCGGGCCGTACCGTCCGGTGGGCGAGGGCGAGCACGCGCACTGGGCGCCGCGCGAGGGTGAAGCGGGGGTTGCCGCGTACCAGGCCTGGATGCTTGCGCAGTTCGATTGATGGCAGGCCGCTCCTACAAGAGGCTGTGCACGCCGTGCTAGAGTGCCTCTTCATACAAGGAGCCTCACATGCGTGCGTTTCTTCCCCTTCTGCTGGCGGTCAGCCTGCCGCTTGCTGCCGCACCGCTGCACAGCCAGTTCCTGCCACCTGACGACCAGTCCCTGCGCCAGGAAGCGCCGACCGGCCAGCAGTTGCTGCAGGTGACCGAGTATTCGGTGGTAGTCGGGGCTCAGCGCCAGTCCGACCAGCAGCCGATCCCGATCACCTCGTCGCTGCAGGTGCGCCTCAAGGGCAAGCCGCTGAGCAAGGGCGCGACCATCGCCCAGGTGCTGCTGACCTTCGACGGCGAAGCGGCCAAGAGCCTGAAAAAACCCGTGTATGACGAGAAAACCCGCACCCTGAGCCTGAATTACCCGGTCAGCGACTACCGGGTGATCATGGACCTGCTGCGGAATGAAACGCTGTATGTGCAGTTCCTCACCTACGGTAACGGCCATATCTGGGCCGACCTGCACACCGGCACCGTACGTACGCGTTGAGGCGCGCGGGCTGAGGGGGGTACACTGCCGGCCTTCGAAATCCCGTGATGGTCCAGTTGGAGTCGGCAATGCGTAAAGACAAGAAACAGGTAATCGGCGACGAGATCAGCGACGACTACATCAAGACGTTCCTGCAATTCGAGCCGGCCGATGGGGTGACCTCGCCTTCGCTGCACAAGCTGGTCAAGGCCTATCGGGGCCTGCGCGTCGACGACTTCGCGCGCTTTGTCGGCTTCTTCGTCGAAGCGGGCCTGGACCTGGATGGCAAGGACGAGCATGGCAAGACCTTCGTCGAGCTGATTGCCGACCAGCGCAATGCGGCGGAGTACATCGAGATCATCGCCAACGCCCGTGGTTGATCGTTAGCCTGCACCGGCCTCTTCGCGGGCGCGCCCGCTCCCACAGGGATAGTACACAGCCTGAGGGTGGCGTCGAACCTGGGGGAGCGGGCATGCCCGCGAAGAGGCCGGCACAGGTTGGTGAGTATCCAGGCACAAAAAAACGCCCCGAGGGGCGTTTTTTCGTTACCGCTGCAAATCAAGCGTAATGCTTGGCCGCCGGGCTGCTTTCCACCAGGTCCAGCGCCGCGTCGTTGTCGGCACTGATCTTGTGATACAGGGCAGCGTCGGTCGCCAGGGTCTTCTCGCGCGCCGGGAAGATTTCCTTGAGTTTGGCAGCCCAGGCACCCTTGGCCTGCTCGGGGAAGCAGCGCTCGATCAGTTCCAGCATGATCGACACGGTCACCGAAGCACCCGGCGATGCGCCGAGCAGTGCCGCCAGGCTGCCGTCCTGGGCCGAGACCAGCTCGGTACCGAACTGCAGCACACCGCCTTTCTTCGGGTCTTTCTTGATGATCTGCACACGCTGGCCAGCCACTTCCAGGCGCCAGTCTTCGGCCTTGGCCTGCGGGTAGAAGCGGCGCAGGGCTTCCAGGCGCTGCTCCATCGACTGCATCACTTCACTGACCAGGTACTTGGTCAGGTCCATGTTGTCGCGGGCCACGGCCAGCATCGGGCCGATGTTGCCCATGCGCACCGACAGCGGCAGGTCCATCAGCGAACCGTGCTTGAGGAACTTGGTGGTGAAGCCGGCGTACGGCCCGAACAGCAGCGATTTCTTGCCGTCGACCACGCGGGTGTCCAGGTGCGGTACCGACATCGGTGGTGCACCGACCGCGGCCTGGCTGTAGACCTTGGCCTGGTGCTGCTTGACGATTTCCGGGTTGTCGCAACGCAGCCACTGGCCGCTGACCGGGAAGCCGCCGAAGCCTTTGCTTTCCGGAATGCCAGACATCTGCAGCAGCGGCAGGGCCGCGCCACCGGCACCGAGGAAGACGAAGCGGGCGTCCACTTCGCGGCTGCCGCCGCTGTTCACGTCCTTGATGCTCACGGTCCAGCCGCTGCCGTTACGGCGCAGGCCGACGACCTTCTTGCTGTACTTGACCTGGGCGTGCTCGGTGTCGCCCAGCAGCTTCAGCAGCTTGTTGGTCAGCGCGCCGAAGTTGACGTCGGTGCCCTTGAGTACGCGGGTGGCGGCGATGCGCTGGTCGGCCGGGCGGCCTGGCATCATCAGCGGCATCCAGTCCTTCATCACCGCCTTGTCTTCGGTGTATTCCATCTCGGCGAAGGCGTGGTGCTGCTTGAGCAACTCGAAGCGCTTCTTGAGGAAGGCAATACCCTTGTCACCCTCGACATAGCTCAGGTGCGGTACAGGGTTGATGAAAGCACGCGCCGAGCCGAAGTTGCCCTTCTTGCTCAGGTAGGCCCAGAACTGGCGCGAAACCTCGAACTGGGTGTTGATGTGCACGGCCTTCTTGATGTCGATGCTGCCATCGGCGGCCTGCGGCGTGTAGTTAAGCTCGCACAGGCCGGCGTGGCCGGTACCTGCATTGTTCCAGGGGTTGGAGCTTTCCGCGGCTCCGGAGTCCATCGCCTCGACCACCTCGAGTTTCAGGGCCGGGTCGAGCTCCTTGAGCAGTACGGCCAGGGTGGCACTCATGATGCCCGCGCCTACCAGTACCACATCAACCGATTCGTTCTGCGCCATTTAACGCGTCTCCACAATCTACAGCTACCTAATTGACAGCATAGGACCTGGGGTCGCCAGGATCGCCATGTCCGACTTCTCGCAGTTCTTGCAACTTCCGCGGGCACCGCCAATCAGTCTTCGGGTTCGGCTATTGAACGCCGTTTGCCACGGGTGCGGCAATTCGACTTATGGTCAAGGTGTCGTGCGTGCGTTATGGAACGGCTCAGATACTCATCCGGGATGAGCGCATTTGCCGCCTGTTCAGGGCTGTTCGGGACACATCTGCCGCTTTTGCACATGCCAGACTGTTCATTTGCTCGCCACACTCTTGTGAAGTTGTGAAAACCGTTTTTTCACGCTCTTTTGGAGACGTGAACCTCAAAAGGGGACTGCGCGATGGCAACCCGCAGGTTCATGCAGTGTGAAGGGCCGGAAAAGCAGGCACGACAGCCGATGCAAGACCTGAATGGAAGGCTCTCTGTGGGCGAAGCGGTGAAGTTGCCGGGGTCAATCGGCGATGCGGGGCCCGATCAGGAGACGTCCTTATAATCGGGGGGAGATTATAGCGAGGTCGCGCGCAGAAATGTCGCCATTCGTGGTTTTTATTGCAGCGTTTGTCAGGCCGCGAGGATGCGCTGGTGCCAGCGGCGGCTTGCGCGGGCGCAAACCCGGGCACTGGCGGGCAGCTCGCGGCCCAGCCAGGCGAGCTGGATTTCCCCGATCCGGACCCAGCCGCTGCCGCTGGGGGCCTGGCTGCATTGCTTGAAGGCCAGGCATTTGCCGTCGGCATCGAGGCGCGCATAGGCGTGGTGGCGCGGGCGTTGGAAGAGCAGGGTCCAGAGCGAGGCCATGGCAGCGGGTCCTGTGCGTTAGGGCTTGGCGCAAGGATAAGGGCGCGGCGATGAAACCATTGTGACAACCGGGCCAGGCCGATGACTGGTCGCTGTGTCGCTGGGTATACTGTGGGCCTTCGCCGCATTTTCTGGAGTAACGCGCATGTTGCAACGTCTGTTGTTCGGTTTGATCGCCGTGGCCAGCCTCAGCCTGGTTGGTTGTGCCCACAGCCCGCAACAACTCAACCCGCAACCCACGCTCAAGGCCCAGCTCGCCCCGGTCGGCCATGGCCAGCCGGTAGTGGTCCGGGTTGTGGACGGCCGGGCGTCGCAGTCCCTGGGTACTCGTGGTGGCATGTACCCCGAAACCAGCACCATCAGCGTCAGCGGTAACGACATCGTGCCCAAGCTGCAGGCCCAGGCGGAAGCCGCCGTGCGTCTGCTCGGCTTCACCCCGACGCCCAACGCCTATAACGCGCCGCAGCTGACCGTGACCCTGGCCGAATTGAAGTACCAGTCGCCGAAAGACAACCTGTACGTCACCGAGGCGACCATCGGCGCTACCTTCCGTGCCGACGTTGCCAACGGCGGCCGTACCTACAGCGGCCGTTACGGCGCTTCGCTGGACCAGCGTTTCGGCATGGCGCCGAACCAGGAAACCAACAACCAGCTGGTGGGCGATGTGCTGAGCGATGCCCTGACCCGCCTGTTCAAGGACCCGAGCATCGGGCAGGTGCTGGGGCAGTAAACCTTTTGGTGGCATGAAGAAAACCCGCTGCCTGTATTCCAGGCAGCGGGTTTTTTGTTGGCTGTAGCGGCCTTTTGCGGGTGAAACCGCGAAGAGTCCAGGCTCATGCAGCTTGTATCTGGAAATCCAGCACGCTGAGGCCGGTATGGGTATCGATATCCGGTAAATCCTCATGCAAGTGCCCGCCCAGCGCGCAATACACCAGCCATTGGCGGTCCTGCACGTTGATGGCAAAACCATCGATCAGCGCCTGCTGTTCGTCGCTCTGGGCGACGAGGTAGAGGCGGTCCTGGTTTTCGGCGTGCAGCATGAACTAGCTCCGGATCATGGAAAGGCCGACAGGGTGGCCTGTTCAGATGACGAGCACATGACAGATGAAATTTAATGACACTTTGTCGCCCGGGCCGGGTATCAGGGCTTGACTTGGGTAGAATGCGGGCCTCGTCGCTCACACCGAGGTTGCGTGATGTCCTTGCAAGTGCTCTGGGGGTTCCTGGCCGCCCACCCGACCAAACTGATCAATCTGCTGGCGCTGCTGCTGACCTGCCCGGGCGGGCTTTTGCTGCACGGTGCACGGCGGCGTGAGGCCGAGACCCGCGAGTACATGGCAATGGGCGAGGGGGTAGTGGACGCATTCGACCTGCGGGTGCCGCGCTACTTCTACATTCTCGGTTTTTCGTGCCTGGCGATGGCGTTGCTACTGTCCTGGTTCAGTACCTGGGTGTGAAAAAAACGGGGCTGCGAAGCAGCCCCGGTTCCATCAGGCAACCGGTGCCTGCTGCCTGACCTGATACTGGTTACGCACCGGCGTCGCATACTGCAACACCAGGTACGGCCGCTGCTCTTCAGGGCAGGCATCCAGGCGGCGTTGCCATTCCTCTCTGGCCCGGGCCAGCTCATCGGCCGGGAACATCTTCTCGGCGCTCGGTACCTGCAAGGATTCATCCTTGCCTTCCCACATCGCATAGGCCAGGTAGTGCACCGGGAACAGCCGGTAGCCGCCGAGGATCTGCCGGTCGATTTCCGCTGCCAGTTGCTTGGTGTCCTCGTAGTATTCGGTCACCGGAGGGGCAAAGTTGATATGTACCCTGCCCTTGTAGCCGGTAATGCCCTTGGCGATGCTGTTGTCATCCTCACCCGGCGCCTTCTTGTAGGTGCCGGTGGTGGCGCGGATATACAGCTCGCGGGCCTTGGCCTGGTCGCACGGGTCGTATTCGTAGCTGATCGACACCGGCGTCAGGTTCAGGCTCTGGATCACCGCGCCGAACGGCTCGTCCTTGCGGCTCATGTGGAACATCTTGAGAATCGCCGAGTCGGTGCGGTCGTCACCGTCCTTGGCGCGGCCTTCGGCCTGGGCGATCCAGATCGATGTCACGTCGTTGCGGATCGAGTGGTTGATGTACGCCGAAAGCAACTGGTAGGCGGCCAGCTTCTCGCGTCGCCCGCTGAGCGAACGGTGCACGATGAAGCTCTTGTTCAGGCGCATCATGTCGCTGACGAAGGGTTTCTGCAGCAGGTTGTCACCAATGGCGATGCGCGGCGTGGGCAGGCCGGCGTGGTAAACCGCGTAGTTGACGAAGGCCGGGTCCATGACGATGTCGCGGTGGTTGGCCAGGAACAGGTAGGCGGTACCGGCCTTGAGCTGCTCGACGCCAGAATAGGTGACGCCGTCGGTGGCGCGGTCGATGGTCTGGTCGACGTAGTATTCGACTTTGTCCTGCAACGTCGAGACACAGCTGACGCCGGCGAATTCCTTGCGCAGGCGGCGCGCGATCAGCGGCTTGAGCAACCAGCCCAGGGCGCCGGCCGCACGCGGGAAGCGGAAGTGGGTGAGGATATCGAGGAATGCCGGGTCGCTGAGCAGGCGTGCCAGAACGGCAGGGACCTCAGCGTCGTCGTACGGTCGGATGGCATCGAATTCGCCCATCATGCTCTCTTGTTGGAAACGGCTAGGGTAATAAGGTAGGGACGGGCTCCGAAAAACGGCTCGGACGCACACAGGCCCTGTAAACAGACCGGCAATTATACGCATAAGTCACTGCGGAGGCCGCGATGCTGGAAACCGACTTCTATGATTGCCCGTATTGTGGCGAACGGGTGGAAACCACCGTCGATCTGTCGGCTGGCGACCAGGTCTATACCGAGGATTGCCAGGTGTGCTGCCAGCCTGTGGTGTTCATTCTGCAGGTGCATGGCGACGAATGGATGCTCGAAGTCCGCCGCGAGGATGACGCCTGATGCAGCGAATCTACGAACCGGAAAGCCTGCTCGAGGCGGAAATGCTGGCAGGCATGCTGGCCAGCGAAGGCGTTGAAGTACACGTGGTCGGCCGCGACCTGATCGGCGCCGCCGGCGAGCTGCCGCTGCAAGGCCTGCTGGGGCTGGCCGTGGCTGATGAGCAGGCCGCATACGCACGACAGCTGATCGATGCGTACAATGACGCCCAGCCACTGGTTGGCGACGAACCGGAGAGTTTTCCCGGTACCTTGATCTGTTAGGTTCTGAATTCGCCCATGTGTGGACGTTACGCGCTGTTTCGCTGGCCCCAGGCGCTGGCCTGCCTGCCGGGCTTTCCTGCCGGGCAACCAGCCCAATGGAACATCTCGCCAGGGGCTTCGGTACTGATCCAGCGGCAGCTGGACGGCCAGTTGCAATTGGCCAAGGCGCGCTGGGGGCTGACCCCGGCCTGGCTCACCGACCTGTCTCGTACCCCGGCCCATGCCCGCGCCGAGACCCTGGCCGAACAGCCGATGTTTCGCGATGCATTCCGCCAGCGGCGCTGCCTGATGCCGGCCAACGGTTTCTACGAATGGCGTGGCAGTGTGCGCAAGCGCCCGTACTGGTTGACCCCGGGGGAGGGCGCGTCGCTATACTTCGCCGCTGTCTGGGAGGCTTACCCCGTGCAGGGCCAGGTGTGGCTGAGTTGTGCGGTGGTGACCCAGGCGGCCATGAACCAGCGTCGGCCGTTGATCCTGGATGAAGCAGGGCAGGCGGCCTGGCTTGACCCGGACACGCCACTGACGCGCCTGCACGAGCTGCTGGCCAGCCCGTCGGCACAGTTGCGTGAGCGGGCGCTGGCCAACTTTGTCAATGACCCGAAGCTGGATGCACCGGAGTGCCTGACCCCGGCCTGATGGCCGGTCCGGGCCCCGCGTTTTCGGCTTCAGTGTGAAATCTTCTCTACGGCTATGGCGGCCCACAGGCCAGTCAGCCTAGGATACGGCGCATGTAGGAAAGGGAGTGTTTTCATGCGTAAGTCTTTTGTCGTCAGCCTCTTGAGTGCTGGCATCCTGCTGGCCGGCTGCCAGGCGGTGAATACCACCAGCGGCGGTGCTGTCGGCGTCGAACGCCAGCAATACATGTTCAGCATGCTTTCGGCCGATGAAGTCAACAAGATGTACGCCCAGTCGTACCAGCAGACCCTTGGCGAGGCCTCCAGCAAAGGCGTGCTCGACAAGTCCAGCGCCGATGCCAAGCGTGTGCAGGCCATCGCCAACCGCCTGATCGCCCAGGCCCCCAAGTTCCGCCCGGATGCCGCGCAGTGGGACTGGCAGGTCAACGTGATCAAGAGCGACGAGCTCAACGCCAACTGCGGCCCGGGCGGCAAGATCATCGTCTACACCGGGCTGATCGACCAGCTCCAGCTCACCGATGCGGAAATCGCCGCGGTGGTCGGCCACGAGATCGCCCACGCCTTGCGTGAACACAGCCGCGAAGCCATGTCCAAGGCGTACGGCGTGGAAATGGCCCGCCAGGGTGCCGGTGCCATCTTCGGCCTGGGCCAGAGCAGCATGGCCCTGGCCGACACTGTGGTGAACTATGCCATGACCCTGCCCAACAGCCGGGCCAACGAGAACGAGGCCGACCTGATTGGCCTGGAACTCTCGGCACGTGCCGGTTACGACCCGAACGCCGCGATCACCCTGTGGAACAAGATGACCAAGGCTTCCGAAGGTGCACCGCCTGAGTTCATGAGCACCCACCCGGCGTCGTCGAGCCGTATCGCTTCGTTGCAGGCAGCGATTCCGAAGGTGATGCCGCTGTACCAGGCGGCCAAGAAGTAATTGCTGTCATGGGGCCGCTTCGCGGCCCTATCGCGACACAAGGCCGCTGCTACTTCGCGACGGGCTGCGCAGCAGCCCCCGCTTGCCTGGTTATCCGACCCAGCCACTGGCCTTCATCGCCGAGTAGACGGCCACGATCGCCAGCACGAAGAACGCCGTCGCTGCCAGGCGACGAATCAGCGTCAGCGGCAGCTTGTCCGCTGCGAAGTTACCTGCCAGAACCACCGGCACGTTGGCAATCAGCATGCCCAGGGTGGTGCCGATGATGACCATGATCAGGTGTGGATACTGAGCCGCCAGCATCACCGTGGCGACCTGGGTCTTGTCACCGATCTCCGCCAGGAAGAAGGCGATCAGCGTCGTCAGGAACGGCCCGAAGCGGCGTGCCGGGCTCTCGTCGTCATCCATCTTGTCCGGCACCAGGGTCCACAGCGCGGTGGCGGTAAAGCTGGCGGCCAGGACCCAGTGCAATGCCGAATCGCTGAAGAAGCTGCCGACCCATGCCCCCACGGCACCAGCCGCAGCATGGTTGGCCAGGGTCGCGGCGATGATGCCGGCGATGATCGGCCACGGCTTGCGGAAGCGGGCAGCGAGAATGAGCGCGAGCAGTTGCGTCTTGTCGCCAATTTCGGCGAGCGCAACGATTGCGGTGGGGACCAGCAGAGATTCCAGCATCAGGTTTCCTACGGGGGCGGGTCGACACGGCTATGACACGTACAGCCTCCCCGCCCCGGGTAAGGTGTGCGTGTCATAGGTCTTGTCAAACCCTGGATCCGTCTATGCGGATCTCGCCATGCAGGCTGCATGGTGGGTCGCACGCGCCATGGTCTGTGGACCAAGTATGTTGACGCGTACCGGGCGAGCTGGGCGCTCGCGGGAGACTACTCCCCTAGGACGGTGCGGATTCTGCCTAGGCAAAACGCTTTCGGCAAGCGCTGTTTTTATCCGCGTGTTGCCTGGTAGATGCGGAAGCCATCGGCCTCGTCACGCACCTGGCAGTTGCCCAGCGCACCTTCGATCAGCGGCTGGTAACGCAGGAAGCTGTTGGCAACCAGGCGCATTTCGCCGCCTCTTCGCAGGTGGTTGGCCGATTTTTTCAGCAAGTTCTCCGATGCCTGGTAATTGGTATGGACCCCCGTGTGGAACGGCGGGTTGCTCAGAATCAGGCTCAGCTCGGTAGGGGCGGCGTCGATGCCGTCACCGCTGATCACTTCACCTTCCAGGCCGTTGGCGGCCAAGGTCAGCCGGCTGGCGGCCACCGCAAAGGCATCCACGTCCAGCAGGCTTACCCGGCTTTGTGGATAACGGCGTTTGACCGTGGCGCCGAGCACCCCGGCACCGCAACCGAAGTCCAGCACATGCCCGCCGGGCAGGCCGTCGAGGTGCTTGAGCAGCAGGGCGGTACCGCGATCGAGGCGGCCATGGCTGAACACGCCCGGCAGGCTGACCACCTGCAGCGGGCCGTCTTCCAGGGCAAGCTCGAAGCGTTCGGCCAGGCTTTCCAGGGGGGTTGCCTGGGGCGCCTGCGCGATGGTCACTTGCCAAAGCTGGCAATGGCGGGCGCTGTCGAGCTTGCGCGGCTTGCCGAAGGCCTGCAGCTGTTTGGCAGCGCCTTCGATGCCGCCGCGCTTCTCGCCGACCAGGTACAGTTCACGGCCGGCCAGGCGCGACGCCAGTGCATTGAGCAGATAGCCAGCCAGTTCGCGCGACTTGGGCAGGAACAGCACGGCACTGTCGAAGGCCACGTCCGGGGGTTCGACCCCGTAGTGGCTGCGGCCGGCGTAACGGCCCTGCAGCATGCCCTGATCGCCCGCATGCCAGGTCCAGGCCTGGGCCTGGGGCAAGTGGCCGAGCAGGTCGTCGGCGGGGGCGCCGGCGATCAGCAGCGGCCCCTGGAACAGCTCTGCCTGGCGGAGCAACACTTCACTGCGCGGGTCCATGGACGACGCCTCCTGAAAAAGTGGCGCAGTGTAGCAGAGCCGGGCGCCGCGCTCAGCTGACCACGCGGCGCGGCTGCCCGGTGAAGAAGGCCTGGGCGTTTTCGCTCAGCTGGCCGACGATGCGCTGGCGCGACTCCACCGCGCCCCAGGCACTGTGCGGGGTGATGACCAGGCGCGGAATGCCGGGTTCAAGCAGCGGGTTGCCATTGATCGGCGGCTCTACGCTGAGCACGTCGGTGGCGGCGCCACCCAGGTGGCCGCTGCGCAGGGCGTCGGCCAGCGCCTGCTCGTCGATCAGGCCGCCGCGAGCCGTGTTGACCACCAGTGCGCCGGGCTTGAGCAGCGCCAGTTCGCGCGCACCGAGCATGTGCCGGGTGTGCTCGTTCAGCGGGCAATGCAGGGTCAGGGCATCGACTTGCGGCAGCAATTCGTCCAGCGGCAGCCGGTCGGGGCGTTCCGGGCGGCCGGGGATCTGCCCGCTCAGCACGCGCATGCCAAAGGCTTCGGCCAGCCGCGCCACCGCGCCGCCCAGCTCGCCGTGGCCGAGCAGGCCCAAGGTCTTGCCTTCGAGCTCGACGATAGGGAAGTCCAGCAGGCAGAACTGGCTGGCCTTGGCCCACTGGCCGTCGGCTACCGCCTGGTTGTAGTCGCACAGGCGGGTGGCCAGGGCCAGCAGCAGGGCGAGGGTGTGCTGGGCCACCGACGGTGTGCCGTAGCCTTGGCAGTTGCACACGGTGACACCCTGGGCGCGCGCTGCCGCCAGGTCGACATTGTTGGTGCCGGTGGCGGCAACCAGGATCAGCTTCAACTGCGGGTTGGCGGCCAGTGTGGCAGCGTCGAGCATGACCTTGTTGCTGATCACTGCCACCGCGCCCTGCAGCCGCTCGGCAACCTGCTCCGGGCGGGTGGCGGCGTAGAGCTCGAATTCGTCGAATTGCTGTTTCAGTGGCGAGAGGTCGAGATCGCCCAGGTCCAGGGACTGGTGATCGAGAAACACGGCGCGACGCGGGCTGGGCATGGGGCTCTCCGTTGCAGGGCAGGGGTGTCGGTGTGCTGGCCCGCGAAAGGGGCTGCAGATCCTGAAGCTGTCGGCGCAGTGTCTAGCCCGCGGTGACCGCCCGTCAACGTCTCCACTCATACCTTTGGCGCGCAAATCATTCCTTCGGCTGATTTGGCCGTCACATTGGCGGACTACAGTAATTGCCAGAGTTGTCCGGCCCGCCTTTTCCGAAAAGGGATACCCATGTTGCAGACCCGCATCATCAAGCCCGCCGAGGGCGCCTACGCCTACCCGCTGCTGATCAAACGCCTGCTGATGTCCGGCAGCCGCTATGAAAAGACCCGCGAGATCGTCTACCGCGACCGGTTGCGGCTGACTTATCCACAGCTCAACGAACGCATTGCGCGCCTGGCCAACGTGCTCACCGAAGCCGGCGTGAAGGCGGGTGACACCGTGGCCGTGATGGACTGGGACAGTCACCGCTACCTGGAATGCATGTTCGCCATCCCGATGATCGGTGCGGTGGTGCACACCATCAACGTGCGCCTGTCGCCCGAGCAGATCCTCTACACCATGAACCACGCCGAAGACCGCGTGGTGCTGGTCAACAGCGATTTCGTCGGCCTGTACCAGGCCATTGCCGGGCAGTTGACCACTGTCGACAAGACCTTGCTGCTGACCGATGGCGCGGACAAGACCGCCGAGTTGCCTGGCCTGGTTGGCGAGTATGAGCAGCTGCTGGCCGCCGCCAGCCCGCGCTACGACTTCCCCGATTTCGACGAAAACTCGGTGGCCACGACCTTCTACACCACGGGTACCACCGGCAACCCCAAGGGTGTCTACTTCACCCACCGGCAACTGGTGCTGCATACCTTGGCCGAAGCGTCGGTGACCGGCAGCATCGACAGCGTGCGCCTGCTGGGCAGCAACGACGTGTACATGCCGATCACCCCGATGTTCCACGTGCATGCCTGGGGCATCCCTTACGCCGCGACCATGCTTGGCATGAAGCAGGTGTACCCCGGGCGCTACGAGCCGGAGATGCTGGTCAGGCTGTGGCGTGAGGAAAAAGTCACGTTCTCCCATTGCGTGCCGACCATCCTGCAGATGCTGCTCAACTGCCCGACCGCGCAGGGGCAGGACTTTGCCGGCTGGAAAATCATCATCGGTGGCAGCGCGCTCAACCGTTCGCTGTATCAGGCCGCCCTGTCACGCGGCATCCAGCTGACCGCTGCGTATGGCATGTCGGAAACCTGCCCGCTGATCTCCGCCGCGCACCTGAACGACGAGCTGCAGGCCGGCAGCGAGGATGAGCGTGTCACCTACCGCATCAAGGCTGGCGTGCCGGTACCGCTGGTCGAGGCGGCGATCGTCGATGGCGAGGGCAACTTCCTGCCCGCCGATGGCGAAACCCAGGGCGAGCTGGTGCTGCGTGCGCCGTGGCTGACCCAGGGCTATTTCAAGGAGCCGGAGAAGAGCGAGGAGCTGTGGCAGGGGGGCTGGCTGCACACCGGTGACGTCGCCACGCTGGACGGCATGGGTTACATCGACATCCGCGACCGCATCAAGGATGTGATCAAGACCGGCGGCGAGTGGATATCTTCACTCGACCTCGAAGACCTGGTCAGCCGCCACCCGGCAGTGCGCGAAGTGGCGGTGGTCGGGGTGGCCGACCCGCAGTGGGGCGAGCGGCCGTTTGCCCTGCTGGTGGTGCGGGAGGGCCAGGCCATCGACGCCAGGACGCTCAAGGAGCACCTCAAGCCGTTCGTCGAGCAAGGGCATATCAACAAATGGGCGATTCCCAGCCAGATCGCCGTTGTTACTGAAATTCCCAAGACCAGTGTCGGCAAGCTCGACAAGAAACGTATCCGCCAGGACATCGTCCAGTGGCAGGCCAGCAACAGCGCGTTCCTTTCCACGCTGTAACCGCCCAGCGGGTCGCGCTGCCCAGCGCGCGGCCCGCATCCTAGAGCGGTCAACGTCTTGCCAAATGGCGGAAATACGCCATCCTTTAGCACTGCCAGCCCGCTACCGGTACCAGATGGCAGCGTGTTGGCAGCACGGAGCGCAAATCACACTTTAGAGGGATCAAGCGCCTGTGCCTTGCTGGCTATAGTCGGGGCCAGGGGATTTTCAGGAATGGGGGTTGGCGGCATGCGCAAGCCATGTCGTCGCGGGCGCAAGCCTGCATCCGGTCGTTCGGGCCGTTCTTGAAAGGACTCACTGCCATAACAAAAAAAGTACATGGAGTAGCGTCGATGAAATCTGCAAACCTGTTCTGGCGCCGGGCCAAGTTGCCCCTGGCCGTCAGCCTTGCTTCCACGCTCGCAAGTCCTGCTTTCGCTGTCAGCTTCAACATTGGTGAAATCGAAGGCCAGTTCGACTCGTCGCTCTCCATCGGCGCCAGCTGGTCGACAGCCAATCCCAACAAGAACCTGATCGGGGTGAACAACGGCGGCAAGGGCCTGTCGCAGACATCGGACGATGGCCACCTGAACTTCAAGAAGGGCGAGACCTTCTCCAAGATCTTCAAGGGCATCCATGACCTGGAGCTCAAGTACGGCGACACCGGCGTATTCGTGCGTGGCAAGTACTGGTACGACTTCGAGCTCAAGGACGAAGGCCGCGAGTTCAAGGACATCAGCGACTCCAACCGCAAGGAAGGCGCCAAGTCGTCCGGCGCCGAGCTGCTCGACGCCTTCGTCTACCACAACTACTCGATCGGCGACCAGCCGGGTTCGGTACGCCTGGGCAAGCAGGTAGTCAGCTGGGGTGAAAGTACCTTCATCGGTGGCGGCATCAACTCGATCAACCCGATCGACGTGTCGGCGTTCCGCCGCCCGGGGGCCGAGATCAAGGAAGGCCTGATCCCGGTCAACATGTTCTACATCTCGCAGAGCCTGACCGACAACCTGTCGGCCGAGGCCTTCTACCAGATCGAATGGGACCAGACGGTCGTCGACAACTGCGGCACCTTCTTCTCCCAGCCGGACATCATTGCCGATGGCTGTACCGACAACCTGCGCGTGCTCAACAGCAGCCGCACGGTGCCGGGCGCGGCGCAGCAGTTCCTGGCCAGCCGGGGCGTGAACATCAACGAAGAGGGGGTGATGGTACGCCGTGGCGCTGACCGTGATGCCCGCGACAGTGGCCAGTTCGGCGTAGCGATGCGTTACATGTTCGAGCCGCTGGACACTGAATTCGGCGCTTATTTCATGAATTACCACAGCCGTGCGCCAATCTTCAGCGCCACAGGTGCACCGCCTTCGGTGTTTGCCGGGCTGAGCGCCTTGCCTGCACAACTGCGTGCGCTGGCACCGCTGATCGTGGCCGGCAATTCCGAGTACTTCGTCGAGTATCCCGAAGATATTCGCCTTTATGGCTTGAGCTTCTCCACCACCTTGCCCACCGGGACCGCCTGGAGCGGCGAACTCAGCTATCGCCCCAACGCACCCGTGCAGCTCAATACCACGGATATCCTGTTCGCCGGGGTCCGCCCGATTGGCGGGGCCTTGAGCAATGCATCGTTGCTGAGCGGTACGCCAGGGCAGGACCTGCACGGCTACCGGCGCAAGGAAATCACCCAGTTCCAGACCACCCTGACGCACTTCTTCGACCAGGTGATGGGCGCCAGCCGCATGACGGTGGTCGGTGAGGTGGGTGTCACTCACGTCGGCGGCCTGGAGAGCGCACACGATACCCGCTACGGTCGTGACCCTGTCTACGGCCCCGGCCCGCTGCCATCCACCGGTGGGGCCAATACTTGCCAGGCACTCAATGCCAGCACCATCGCGGGCGCAGGCGCTGGAGCCTCTACCGCCAACCTGTCGCGCAACTGCGAGAACGATGGCTTTACCACCAGTACTTCCTGGGGTTACCGCGCTCGGGTCATCTGGGACTACAACGACGTTTTCGCCGGGGTCAACCTGAAACCCAGCGTGGCCTGGTCGCATGACGTTTCCGGCTACTCGCCGGGCCCAGGCGCCAACTTCGAGGAAGGCCGCAAGGCGGTCAGCCTGGGCCTCGACGCCGAGTACCAGAACACCTACACGGCAAGCCTGTCGTACACCAACTTCTTCGATGGCGAGTACACCACCGTGGATGACCGTGACTTCGTCGCGCTCAGCTTCGGCGTGAACTTCTAAGCACACAGATCCAGGACGACACGACATGAACAAGACCAGAAGTCTGCTGCAGGCCGGTGTACTGGGCCTGTCCCTGCTGGCGACCAGCGTCATGGCTGCGGTATCCGCCGACGAGGCGGCCAAGCTGGGTAGCACCCTGACCCCGATGGGCGCCGAAAAGTCCGGCAACGCCGATGGCTCGATCGGCCCATGGGAACCGTTGTCGAAGAGCGCCGGCAGCGCCGACGGCAGGGGCTTCCTGTCCGACCCGTACGGCAGTGAAAAGCCGCTGTTCACCATCACCGCGCAGAATGCCGAGCAGTACAAGGACAAGCTCTCGCCAGGCCAGCTGGCCATGCTCAAGCGCTACCCGGACACCTTCAAGATCCCGGTATACAAGACCCACCGTGGTTCCACGGTACCGGCTGACGTGTTCGCCGCCATCAAGGAAAACGCCACCAAGACCACCTTGGTGGAAGGCGGCAACGGCTTGAACAACTTCCGCACCGCCGTGCCGTTCCCGATCCCGAAAAGCGGCCTGGAAGTGATCTGGAACCATATCACCCGCTACCGCGGCGGCAGCGTCAGCCGCCTGGTGACCCAGGCCACCCCACAGCAGAATGGCTCGTTCAACCCGGTGTACTTCTCCGACCAGTTCGTCTTCCGCGAAAGGATGAAGGACTACGACCCGAACAACCCGGGCAACATCCTGTTCTACTTCAAGCAGGAAGTGACCGCGCCTGCACGCCTGGCCGGGACCGTGCTGCTGGTGCACGAAACCCTCGACCAGGTGAAGGAACCGCGCAAGGCGTGGATCTACAACGCTGGCCAGCGCCGCGTGCGCCAGGCGCCGCAGGTGTCGTATGACGGCCCGGGTACCGCCGCCGACGGCCTGCGGACGTCGGACAACCTGGACATGTTCAACGGCGCGCCAGACCGCTATGACTGGAAGCTCGAAGGCAAGAAGGAGCTGTACATCGCTTCCAACGCCTTCAAGCTGGACGACCCCAAGCTCAAGTACACCGACATCATCAAGGCCGGGCACATCAACCAGGACCTGGCCCGTTACGAGCTGCGCCGCGTGTGGCACGTGGTCGCGACGTTGAAGCCGGGCCAGCGGCACATCTACGCCAAGCGTGACTTCTACATCGACGAAGACACCTGGCAGGCAGCGGTGATCGACCAGTACGACGGCCGTGGCCAGCTGTGGCGGGTGTCCGAGGCCCATGCCCAGCCGTACTACAACGTGGACGTGCCGTGGTACACCCTGGAAGCCATCTACGACCTGCAGTCCGGTCGCTACCTGGCCCTGGGCATGAAGAACGAAGAGAAACGCGCCTACGACTTCGGCTTCAGCGCCAGCAAGGCGGACTTCCAGCCAGCGGCATTGCGCCAGTCGGGTATTCGCTAAGCATTGCGTTACTGCAAAACGCCCCGGCTTGTCCGGGGCGTTTGCATTGGTGGTTTTGGCGGCTTCGCGGGCACGCTCGCCTAGCCGCCGGAACCGGTAATAAACCTGCTGAATACCTCGCCAAACCCCCGCCCCAGCCAATGTCCATCAGCCTTGTTGCTTTTTGTCGTAGTCTTTTCCGGCGCAACTGCGCCCATCATCTTCAAATGCGCAGCGTTACCGGCTAGTCTCGCAAGCATCCATACCGCCGTAGTCTTCCAAACAGAACGAGCCGGCCATGACAGATCTGTCCCGTACGCATGGATTCGCCAGCCAGGCCCTGGGCCTGCTGGACGGGCGTTTCTTCCGCCCGCCCTTGCCGGACGGCCATGTACCGCGCCTGCGCCTGTGCCAGCGGCTGCAAGCCGGCCTCGGCGGGCGGCTGCTGCTGGTCAACGCGCCTGCGGGGTTTGGCAAAAGCTCGCTGGCCATCGAATTCTGCGAAGCACTACCCGAGCATTGGCGCAGCCTGTGGCTGGGCCTGAGCCAACGCGATGCCGACCCTGGCCGCTTCCTTGAGCGCCTGCTCGAAGGCCTGCAGCAGTATTGCCCGGCGCTGGGCGGTCAGGCCATGGGCCTGCTGAAGATGCGCCAGCGCCACCAGCCGTTCGCCTTCGAGGAATGGCTCGATGGCCTGCTCGACGAGCTGGCGCTGTACCTGCAGGCCGATACGCCGCTGTTGCTGGTGCTGGATGACTATCACCTGGCCCAGGGGCCGGTGCTCGACCGCTGCCTGCAGTTCTTCCTCAATCACCTGCCGCCCGGGCTGGTGTTGCTGGTTACCAGCCGTCAACGCCCGGACTGGCACCTGGCGCGCCTGCGCCTGTCGCGGCAACTGGTCGAGCTCAGTGAGCAGGACCTGCGCCTTACCCCCGAGGAGTCATTGGCGGTGATCGGCCGCCAGCCCACCGGCCTGCGTGGCCAGGCCCTGGACAACCTGATCCAGCGCAGCGACGGCTGGGTGGCCGGGTTGCGCTTCTGGCAGCTGGCGGCCAGCGAATCGTCTGACGAGCAGGCCCTGCCGCAGGCGCTGCATGGCGGCGAGGGCCTGATCCGCGACTACCTGCTGGAAGAAGTCATCGACATGCTGCCCGCCGACGTACAGGCGTTCCTGTACGACACGGCCTGCCAGGAGCGCTTCTGCGCCCCCCTGTGCGATGCCGTGCGTGGCCGTCACGACAGTGCCGCGATCCTGCGCTTCCTGCAGGCGCACCAGGTGTTCCTGGTGCCGCTGGACGAACATGGCCACTGGTTTCGCTACCATCACCTGTTCTCCGACCTGTTGCGCAGCCGCCAGGCCAGCGAGCCGCTGGCAGGGCTGCAACTGCGCGCCTGCCGCTGGTTCGAGAGCCAGGGCCTGCTGGACGAGGCGGTGGAACAGGCGCTGCGGGCCGGCCACCTCGATGTCGCCGCCAACCTGGTGCAGAGCCTGTCCGAGGAGCAATTGCTGGCCGAACAGAACGTCGGCATGCTGCTGCGCTGGAAAATGGACCTGCCCGACAGCCTGCTGATCAGCACTCCGCGGTTGATCGTGCTGTACAGCTGGGCGTTGGGCCTGGCCTGCCAGCTGGACGCGGCAGAGGAGCTGGCGGGTTACCTCAGCCGCTTCCTGCCCGCGCCTTCGGCGACCGCGCAGAAGTCCATGCTGGCGCAGTGGCTGGCGCTCAGCGGCGTGATCGCCCGTGGCCGTGGCGACCGCGAGCGCACCCTGGCCTATTGCGGCGAGGCGCTGCAAAGCTTGCCGAGCAAGCGTTATGGTCAGCGCCTGGTGTGCCTGTCGACGTTGTCCAACCTGGCAATCGCCGATGGTGATTTCTGGCGCGCCCGTGGCTGGAACCGCGAGGCCCTGGAGCTGGCGCAGCGCGTCGGCAACCCATTGTTCGAGGCCCTGGCCCACTACGACCGCGCACGGGTGCTGCACGCCCGTGGCGAGGTGCTGCGTGCGCTGGACGAGGTGCGCCAGGGGCTGCAACGCCTGCAAGGGCTCTCGGCGCAGCGCCTGTATGCCGTGCGTGCGCGCCTGACGCTGTACGAAGGCTACCTGCTGGTCTCGCGTCTGCAGCCGGCCCAGGGCCGTGCCCGTTTGCGCGCGGGGCTGGGCGAGGCGCGCGCCTGCCGCGATATCAGCGTGCTCATCGGCCACTGCGTGATTGCCACGCTGGATGGCCGTGACGGGCAGTTTGCCGAGGCCTTTGCCGAACTGGCCGAGGCCGAACGGCTGATGCATATCTGGGATGTGCCGCCGGTCTACTACCTGGCCATGATCACCCTGGTCAAATGCGAGCTGTGGCTGGCCCAGGGGCGCATGGACCTGGCCGAGTCCTGGCTGCTGCGCCTGGGCCAGACCTATGGCGGCGAGCAGCCGGCGGCGGCGCCAGAGTTCCACCCGTTGCTGCCGTTGCACATTGCCTTGCAACAAGCGTTGCTGGAGCGTACCCAGTCGCGTCGCGACGAAGCCGAGCAACGCCTGGCCGGCCTGGTCGAGCGCGGCCAGGCCAGTGGCGGCATGCTGCTGAGCGTCAATGCCCTGTGCCAGTGGCTTGCCTTGCTGCTGGGCGAAGGCCGCGAAGGGCAGGCCGCCCAGTTGCTGCCCAGGCTGCTGGAAGCCGCCCACGGCGGCGTGCTGCAACCGTTCCAGCCACTGCTGGAACAACATCCGCAATGGCTTCACGAACAGTTGCAGGCAACCGCCGCCAGCCCGGTGCAGGCCGAGCTGCTCAAGCGCCTGCCGCCGATGCCCAACGCCGGCAACAACAGCAGCGAAGCGCTGAGCAGCCGCGAATTGGCGGTGCTCGAACTGATTGCCCAGGGTTGTTCCAACCAGCAGATCAGCGAGCGGTTGTTCATTTCCCTGCACACGGTGAAGACCCACGCCAGTCATATCAACAGCAAGCTGGGCGTAGAACGGCGCACCCAGGCAGTGGCCAAGGCCAAATCGCTGGGGCTGCTGGCCTGATACTGGTCGCCTCGGGTATTGCCCGCTAAAGTCGTGACCGAGGCCCGGGTTACCGGCCGTCCAATGCTCTATCCTCATCTTTCCCGGCCAGCTGCCGATACAGCTAGCGGTGGCATCGCTTCGCGCGATTTTTCAATTATTCCAAGGCAGGTCGTGTTGATGCTGCAGTACGGGCAAAAGAGCTTTCTGATCGTCGACGACTTTACCGACTTTCGCACGTCGACCCGTTCCATGTTGCGCGAGCTGGGTGTTCGTGACGTGGACACCGCCGACAGCGGCGAGCAGGCGTTGCGCATGTGCGCGCAGAAGCGCTATGACGTGATTCTGCAGGACTTCCACCTGGGCGACGGCAAGAAGAACGGCCAGCAGGTGCTCGAAGACCTGATCCTCGACAAGCACATCAGCCATGAGTGCATATTCATCATGGTCACGGCCGAGAGCAGCCAGGCCATTGTCCTCAGCGCCATCGAGCACGAGCCCGATGCCTACCTGACCAAGCCGTTCAACCGGGTTGGCCTGGCCCAGCGCGTGGAGAAGCTGTACCAGCGCAAGAACCTGCTGAAGCCGATCCTGCAGGCCCTGGACCGCAATCGGCCGGCCGAAGTGCTGGCGGCCTGCGCCGAACTGTGCAAGCGCGACCCACGCCTGGCGCCGCTGTGCCTGCGGTATCGGGCCGATGCCTTGCGCAATCTCAGCCGCTTCGAGGAACTTGAGAAGTTCCTCAAGGCCATTCTTGCCAGCCGCCCACAGCCGTGGGTGTACGCGGCACTGGGCAGCCTGATGCACAAGCGTGGCCAGAATGCCCAGGCCCAGGGCGTGTACGAGCAGGCGCTCAAGGCTTTCCCGATCATGCCGAGCCTGTACGATGGCATGGCCGAGGTGCTGGTGGCCCAGGGCGAAACCAGGCGTGCGCAGAACATGCTGGAAGAAGCCGTGCGGCTGTCGCCGTTGTCGGTGCGCCGCCAGTCGACGCTGGGCAAGCTGGCGTTGGAAAACGAAGACTTCGAGAGCGCCTCGAAAGCGTTTCGCCATGCCGTCAGCCAGGGCCAGAGCTCACGCTACAAGGACGCCGAGAACAATCTCGGCCTGGTGCAGGCGCTGATGAGCAAGAATGCCGGTTTTGGCCTGGATGCGCGCACCCGGGTCGAGATCAACGCCACGCTCAGCGAGGTGGCCAAGGAAAACCCGGAAGACCAGGGGTTGCAAGTGCGCGCGCGGATGATGAAGGCCGCCAGCCTGCAACAGGCCGGGGACCCGGAAACGGCGGCCAAGCTGACCGAACAGGCGATCCAGCGCCTGGACAAGATGAACCAGTTCTTCTCGGTCGATTCGGCCCTGACCGTCGCCGCGCAATTGCAGGCCATGGGTCAGGAAGCCGCCGCCATCGGCGTGCTGAGGGGCTGTGTGGAAAGTTACGGCGACGACCCCAAGGTCATGGAGAAAGTGGGCAAGCTGACCGACGACCCGAGCGTGCTCAACGCCATTACCGAAGCGGTCACCCTCAACCGTCAGGGCGTGCGCAGTTACCAGGGCGGGCAGCTCGGCGAGGCGCTGCAGCTGTTCCGCAAGGCGCTGGGGTTGCAGCCGAAGAACATCAGTATCGCCCTGAATACTGCCCAGGCGCTGCTGCGCATCGGCGGTGACAACCCGCAGGCGGCAATCATGCAGGAGTGTCGCGACGCCCTGACCAGCGTGGCCGGTATCCCTGCCAGCGACAACCGTTACGACCGTTACCGCAAATTGCATATCCGGGTGTTCGGCGCATGAATCAAGACAACCAGGGGCTGGATTTTTCCACGGTGATCGCCTCCACCGTGCACGACCTGAAGAATTCCCTGTCAGCGCTGATCCAGTCGCACAACCAGTGGATGGAGCGCTTGCCCGAGGAGCTGCGCGGGGGCACCGAGCAGGGTGTGATGGAGCACGAGTTTCGTCACCTCAACGGCATGCTGGTGCAGCTGCTGGGGCTGTACAAGCTGGGTGTCAACCAGCTGCCGGTGTGCCCGGACTACCACGAACTTGACGACTTCATCGAGGCCCAGCTGGCTGCCCACGAGGAAGTGCTCAGGCACAAGGACATCCTTGCCACCTGGCGCATCGACACTGACAACCCACTGGGCTTCTTCGACCGCGAACTGGTGGCCTCGGTGGTCTCCAACGTCATTACCAACGCCACCCGCTTCGCTGCGCATGCCTTGCTGATCACCATCGAGGAAGCGGACAACCAGCTGGCTATTTGTGTCAATGATGACGGCCCGGGTTATCCACAGCGCATGCTTGAACGCCAGGAAGAGTTCATCCAGGGCATCGATTCGAACAGCGGCAGCACTGGCCTTGGCCTTTATTTTGCCGCGCGCATCGCGGCGTTGCATGAAAGTGGTGGGGTGCGCGGGCGCATCGAGATCGCCAATGGTGGGGCGCTTGGAGGCGGGCTGTTCAAACTGTTCCTGCCGTGAAACGGGCAGGATTGCAGTGCGAACTTCTTGCGAATTTGTCATGCTCGACGCACTGACACACGTGCAAACGTTCTTCGCCTAACCGGTCTCTATACTCCCATGCAGAATCCTTCGTCAGCGCTTATTCGCGAAACCTTCCCTGTCGGCCCCTTGCAATGCAATTGCACCCTGATTGGCGACCCGCTGAGCAAGAAAGCCATCGTCGTCGACCCGGGCGGTGATCCAGAGAAGATTCTTGCCCGCCTGCAGGCCCATGGCCTTATCCTGGTGAGCATCATTCACACCCACGCGCACTTCGATCATTTCCTGGCGTCCGGCAAGCTCAAGGAGCTGACCGGCGCGACCCTGCACCTGCACAAGGACGACCAGGTGCTGTGGGACAACCTGGAAATGCAATGCCAGATGTTCGGCGTGCCCTACACCCCGGTACCCGCGCCCGACCGCTGGCTGGGTGACGACGAAGAGCTGGCCTGCGGTTGTGGCGTAGCCCTGCACACGCCAGGCCACACCCCCGGCTCGATGAGTTTCTGGTTTGCCGATGCCAAGCTGCTGATCGCCGGTGATACCCTGTTCCGCCGTGGCATCGGCCGCACCGATTTGTGGGGCGGCGACCAGCGGGCTATCGTGCGTTCGATCAAGGAACGGCTGTACCGGCTGGATGAACAAGCCATCGTGGTGACGGGCCATGGGCCCGATACCCGGCTGGGTGACGAGATGCGTGAAAACCCCTTCGTACGTGCGTGATGGCACATGAAGGCACTTTCATGGAATTTTTCGTTGCCTGTGCAATCCAAGGCTGGCATAGATCCGTTCGCGATCTGCCGCATTCATGAATTCAGTAGGAGCTTGTCCATGTTCACCATGCGTCGTCTGATTATCGTCGCAACCGCCGCTGCCCTGATGACTGGCTGTGCCGGTCAGAACCCTTATGACAGCCAGGGCCAGGCGCAGGGCTCCACAGGGATGAGCAAGACCGCCAAATACGGCGGCCTGGGCGCGCTGGCCGGCGCCATTGCCGGTGCCGCCATCGACCACAACAACCGCGGCAAGGGTGCGCTGATCGGCGCCGCTGCCGTGGGTGCCGCTGCAGCCGGTTATGGCTACTACGCCGACAAGCAGGAAGCCGAGCTGCGCGCGCAAATGGCCAACACCGGTGTGGAAGTGCAGCGCCAGGGTGACCAGATCAAGCTGATCATGCCGGGCAACATCACCTTCGCCACCGACTCGGCCAACATCGCGCCAAGCTTCTACTCGCCGCTTAACAACCTGGCCAGCTCGTTCAAGCAGTTCAACCAGAACACCATCGAAGTGGTCGGCTTCACCGACAGCACCGGCAGCCGCCAGCACAACATGGACCTGTCCCAGCGTCGCGCGCAGGCGGTCAGCACCTACCTGACCTCGCAGGGCGTGGACGCCTCGCGTATTTCGGTACGTGGCATGGGCCCGGATCAGCCGATCGCCAGCAACGCCGATGCCAACGGCCGTGCGCAGAACCGTCGGGTGGAAGTGAACCTGAAGCCGATTCCCGGCCAGCAATATGACCAGCAGGGTCAGGTTCAGCAGTATCCCTGACCAATACCTGGGGCTGCAGCGCAGCCCCGGTTTCTAACCCGTCACGCTGGCCTGAATCGCCGTAAGGGCGATGGTATGCACGATATCGTCTACCTGGGCCCCACGCGGCAAGTCGTTCACCGGCTTGCGCAGCCCCTGCAGCATGGGCCCCAGGCTGACGCCATCGGTGCTGCGCTGCACCGCCTTGTGCGTGGTGTTGCCGGTATTCAGGTCGGGGAACACGAACACCGTGGCACGCCCGGCCACCGGGCTTTCTGGCGCCAGCTCCCGGGCAATCGCCGGGTTGGCGGCGGCGTCATACTGCAACGGCCCGTCGATCAGCAGCGCCTCTGTCGCGGCCTGCGCCAGGCGGGTCGCTTCACGCACTTTCTCGACTTCCTCATCGCTGGCCGAATCGCTTGAGTAACTGATCATCGCCACCCGCGGGGCGATGCCGAACGCCTGCGCCGAGTCGGCGCTTTGCCGGGCGATTTCGGCCAGTTCGGCAGCGCTCGGGTGCGGGTTCATCACGCAGTCGCCGTACACCAGCACCTGTTCCGGGAACAGCATGAAGAACACCGATGACACCAGGCTCGAACCGGGTGCGGTCTTGATCAGTTGCAAGGCCGGGCGGATGGTGTTGGCAGTCGAGTGCACCAGGCCCGAGACCAGGCCATCCACTTCGTCCAGCGCCAGCATCATGGTGCCGATCACCACCGGGTCTTCCAGTTGCTGCTCGGCCATCGGCGCATTGAGGTTCTTGCTCTTGCGCAGTGCGACCATCGGTTCCACATAGCGCCCGCGGATCAGCTCCGGGTCGAGGATTTCCAGGCCTGGCGGCAAGGTGATGCCCTGCGCACGTGCCACGGCGTCGACGTCCTCGGGCTTGGCCAGCAGCACGCAGCGCGCGATGCCGCGGGCTTGGCAGATGGCCGCAGCCTGTACCAGCAGCGGCTCGGCGCCTTCCGGCAGGACGATACGCTTGTTGGCCTGCTGCGCGCGCTGGATCAACTGGTAGCGGAACACCGCCGGTGACAGGCGTAGTTCGCGCGGGGTACCGCAACGTTGGTGCAACCAGGCCGCGTCGAGGTGACTGGCGACGAAATCGGTGATGAACTCGGCACGCTCGCGGTCGTCCACCGGGATTTCCCGGTTCAGCGAGTTGAGCTGGTTGGCGGTGTCGTACGAACCGGTACTGACCGACAGGATCGGCAGGCCGGCCTGCAGGGCGCCACGGCACAGGCCCAGGATGCGCGCGTCAGGCTTGCTGTCGCTGGTCAGCAGCAGGCCGGCCAGCGGTACGCCGTTGATCGCCGCGAGGCTGACGGCGAGGATGATGTCGTCGCGGTCGCCCGGGGTCACCACCAGCGTGCCCGAAGTCAGCAGCGGCACCGTGTTGGCCACGGTGCGTGCGCAGATGATGATCTTGCTCATGCGCCGCTGCTCGTAGTCACCGGCGTTGAGTACCTGGGCACCGAGCAGTTCGGCCACGTCGCGGGTGCGCGGGGCGTTCAGTTCCGGTTGGTAGGGGATGCAACCGAGCAGGCGGAAGTCGTCGCCGCGCAACAGCGGCGAGTGCTCGCGCAGGCGCGCGGAAAACTCCGCCATGCTTTCGTCGGTGCGCACCTTGTTGAGGATTACCCCGAGCACTTTCGGGTCACGCGGGCCGCCGAACAGCTGCGCCTGCAGTTCGACCCGGCCAGACAGCTCGCTGAGCACTTCGTTTTCCGGCGCCGAGACCAGGATCACCTCGGCATCCAGGCTCTTGGCCAGGTGCAGGTTGACCCGCGCCGCATAGCTGGCATGGCGCGTGGGCACCATGCCTTCGACCACTACCACGTCGTTGCCGATGCAGGCTTGCTGGTACAGGCGGATGATTTCCTCGAGCAGTTCGTCCAGCTGGCCTTCGCCGAGCATGCGCTCGACGTGGGCCAGGCTCAGCGGTACCGGTGGCTTGATGCCGTGGGTGCGGGCGACCAGTTCGGTGGAGCGTTCGGGGCCGGTATCACCGGGGTGGGGCTGGGCGATCGGCTTGAAGAAGCCAACCTTCAGGCCGGCGCGTTCCAGGGTGCGTACCAGGCCGAGGCTGATGGAGGTCAGGCCGACACCGAAGTCGGTCGGCGCAATGAAAAATGTCTGCATGCGTGCTTCTCGAAATAAGCGGTGCAAGAAATTAACGGCCAAGGGTAGCGCTATCGGCCCCCTGTGCGCACCAGCCGCAAGCGAAAGGCTGGCCGATGCGTTGCGCGCGCTGGGCCGGGTCCAGCACCCAGGGGCGTGCCTGCCACGGCGGCTGGTGGCGCAGATGCTGGGTATGGCCGCAGGACAGTTCGGCCACCCAGTGGCCTTCCTCATCCTGGTGGAAGCCGGTGATCCGACTGATGGGCCGCTGCTCATCCGCAGTGCGGTCGCAATCGGACGATGGCTTGGTTACACTTGTCCGCTCTACATTCTTTTGCAAAAGGTCTTGCCCCATGCTGATCGCCGCCAACAAGGCTGTCTCCATCGACTATACCCTGACCAACGACGCCGGGGAGACCATCGACAGCTCCGCCGGTGGCGCGCCGCTGGTTTACCTGCACGGTGCCGGCAACATCATCCCGGGCCTGGAAAAGGCCCTGGAAGGCAAGCAGGCCGGTGACGAGCTGAACGTTTCCGTCGAGCCGGAAGATGCCTACGGTGAATACCTGGCCGAGCTGGTCAGCACCTTGAACCGCAGCCTGTTCGAAGGCGTCGACGAGCTGGAAGTGGGCATGCAGTTCCACGCTTCGGCGCCGGATGGCCAGATGCAGATCGTCACTATTCGCGACATCGACGGCGATGACATCACTGTTGACGGCAACCACCCGCTGGCCGGCCAGCGCCTGACCTTCCAGGTCAAGGTAGTCAACGTGCGTGACGCCAGCGACGAAGAAATCGCTCACCGTCACATCCACGGTGAAGGTGGCCATCACCACTGATTTTCTGCGCTAAGCTCAGAAAGTCGCCAGGCGCTCGGGCAAGCCGATTTGCCTTCCTTCGGGAGGTGGACGGCTTGGACGAGCGCCTTTTTAGTGGGCGGAATTCGCCTGCGCGGCAACCGGCAACCTGAGAGGGATTCATCATGAGTGCATTTCACGACCTGAAACTGGACGCGCTGAACGGCGGGGAGCTGCCTCTCGCACCCTTCAAGGGCCAAGTGGTGCTGGTGGTCAATGTTGCTTCCAAGTGTGGCCTGACGCCGCAATACAAGGCCTTGGAAAACCTTTACCAGGACTACAAGGACAAGGGCTTCAACGTGCTTGGCCTGCCGTGCAACCAGTTTGCCGGTCAGGAACCGGGCAGTGAAAAGGAAATTCAGGAGTTCTGCAGCCTCAACTATGGTGTGAGCTTCCCGCTGGGGGCCAAACTGGAAGTCAACGGGCCACACCGCCATTCGCTGTATCGCCTGCTGGCCGGCGAGGGCGCCGAGTTCCCCGGCGACATCACCTGGAACTTCGAGAAATTCCTGGTTGGCAAGGACGGGCGGGTGCTGGCGCGCTTCTCGCCGCGCACGGCACCGGATGACCCAGCGGTGGTGCAGGCCATCGAGAAAGCCTTGGCCTGAAGCGCCTGACGCGATGTATGCAGGGCGGCTTGTGTCGTGACCGGGCCGCGAAGTGCGAGGGGCTGCTCTGCAGCCCGGTCGCGACACCAGGCCGCTGCTACACGGATCGCGTAGAGCCCAGCCTCGAAGCTGGTGAACTCGCAGCCGGGTTCCGGGCTGCATGGAGATACCCCTCGAACTGCTCGACAATCGCCGGCCAGCCCTGGCGGCTGGCGTGCTGCCGTGCGTTCAGGCGCACCCGACGCAAGGTTTCCGCTTCTTCCAGCAGCCAGCAGGCGGCATCGACGAATGCCGCCGGGTCCCCCGGCATGGCCAGTGCACCGCTGTGGCCATGGCGGATATGCTGCGCTGCGGCCGCCTCGTCATAGGCGACCACCGCCAACCCCGAGGCCATGGCTTCGAGCACCACATTGCCAAAGGTCTCGGTCAGGCTCGGGAACAGGAACAGATCACCGCTGGCATAGTGCTCGGCCAGCAGCTCGCCGCGCTGGGCGCCGCAGAACACGGCCTCGGGCAGCTGCTGGCGGAGGGCGGTGCGTTGCGGGCCATCGCCCACCAGTATCAGGCGCAGGCGCTTGTGTGGATAAGCCTTCTGCAAGGCATCGAGGCAGGGGCGCAGCAAGCCCAGGTTCTTTTCCACTGCCAAGCGGCCGACATGCAGCACGGCGATATCGTCCGGGCCAAGTCCCCAGCTGTCGCGCAATGCCTGGCGACGCCGCGCCGGGCTGAACAGGCAGGCATCGACCCCGCGGGCCAACAGCGCCAGGCGTTCGAAACCACGGCGTTCAAGCTCCAGGCGTTGGCTGAGGCTGGGAACCAGGGTGATGGCTGTACGCCGATGGAACCAGCGCAGGTAATGGGTAAGCAAGCGTGTCAGCAGGCCCAGCCCGTACTGGCCGGAATATTGCGGGAAATTGGTATGAAAGCCGCTCACCACTGCCACGCCAAGGCGGCGGGCGGCGCGCAGGGCGCTGAGCCCCAGCGGCCCCTCGGTGGCGATGTAGAGCACGTCCGGGCGTTGCCGGCGCCAATGCCGCAACAGTTTGTGCATCGATACCTCGCCCCACTGCAAGCCAGGGTAGCCAGGCAGCGGCCAGCCACGGCACAGCATCAGCTCAGGGGCGTCGTACAGCGGCCCTTCACCGGCCTGGCGCGGGCGCACCACCTCGACCTTGTGGCCGCGCTGGCGCAGGCCCTCGCTGAGGCGGCCAAGGGTGTTGGCCACGCCGTTGATTTCGGGTGGGAAGGTTTCGCTGACCAGGGTAATGCGTAGGGCGGGTGTATTCATGACAAAAAGTTTCCACCTGCCAGGTTGCGCCGATGTGACCGCTGCGTGACGTCCAGATGACGCCTGCTCGCTGACGCCTTTCGCTTTGTGAAATTTTCCTTTCAGGGCGCTCAAGAAGGCTTCACGGGCAGCCGATGAAGATGCATTCGACGACCTGATGCGCTCCGGGAGAGCGGTGATGTTCAACAACAAGCTCAAGCAAGAAATCCGCCAGTTGCGCGAAGACCTGATGTCCATCGAACAGGTCAAGAGTAGTCTCGACAACGAGATGTTGGTGCTGCAACTCGACCCCCAGGGGCGGATCGAGATGGTCAACGGCAATTTCGAAAGCGAAATGCTTTACCGTGCCGATCAACTGCTTGGCCGCAACATCGAGGAAATTGTCCCGGCACACGTGAAGTCGCTGGATTTCTACCAGCGCATGAAAGGCGCAATCAGCCGCGGTGAACACCTCAACGGCGCCTTCCGTCTGCTGCGTGGCAACGGCCAGGAAGCCTGGTTGCGCTCGATCCTGCAGCCGGTCAAGAACAGTGACGGGCGTATCAAGTACTTCACGCTGCACTCCAGTGACCTTACCCGCACCATCGAGACCTCGCGCGAGCATGAAAGCCTGATCAAGGCGCTGATGCGCTCGACCGCGGTGATCGAGTTCGACCTCGATGGCACCATCCTCACCGCCAACGAACGGTTCCTGGCCACCGTCGGCTATCGCCTGGAACAGATCCGTGGCAAGCATCACCGCATGTTCTGCGAGCCGGAGGAGGTCAATTCGGCGGGCTACCAGGCTTTCTGGGAAAAGCTGCGCCGCGGCGAGTACATTGCCGATCGCTTCAAGCGTATCGATGCCCACGGGCGGGTGATCTGGCTGGAAGCTTCGTACAACCCGATCTTCGACGCCCACGACGTGCTTTACAAAGTGGTCAAGTTTGCCACCGTGATTACCGACCAGGTCAACCAGGAGCTGGCGGTGGCCGAGGCGGCGGACGTGGCCTTCAACACCTCGGTAGGCACGGACGCCAGTGCGCGCAAGGCCACCGAAGTGGTCACCCAGACCGTCAGCGTGATGCGCGGCCTGGAAGCCTCGATGCAAGAAGCGGCCGAAGGCATCCAGGCACTGGACACTCAATCGCGGGTGATCGGCTCGATCATCAAGACCATCAGCGACATTGCCGGGCAGACCAACCTGCTGGCGCTGAACGCGGCCATCGAAGCGGCCCGCGCTGGCGAGCAGGGCCGTGGCTTTGCCGTGGTTGCCGATGAAGTGCGCCAGCTGGCCTCGCGCACCAGCACCGCCACCGAGGAAATCGCCCGGGTGGTGCAGCAGAACGAGCAGCTGGCCCAGGCGGCGGTGGCCATCATCGACACCAGCAAGCGCCAGGCCGAGCAGGGGCTGGCGCTGGCTGATGAAACCGGCGGGGTGATTGTCGAGATCCAGGAAGGCGCGAAGCGGGTGGTAGACGTGGTGGGGCAGTTCTCCAGCCGGTTGGGGCAGTGAAGCCTGTGGGAGCGGGTGAAGCCGTTCCCACAGGGGCGGCGTTACAGCGCGATCAGTTGCGCTCCCGCACCCAGAACAAGGTGGCGCCGGCCACCGCCGCCGGCATCATCAGCACGTTGACCAGCGGTATCATCAGTGCCAGGTAGGTGATGCCGCCAAAGCCCAGCGACTGCCAACGCTTGCTGCGCAGCCAGGCGAGCATGTCCTGCCAGCTCATCTTGTTGTTGTCCGCCGGGTAGTCGATGTACTGGATCGCCATCATCCAGACCCCGAAGACCAGCCACAGCGGCGCCGCCACCACGTTGACCACCGGTACCAGCGACAGGATGAACAGGCCGATGGCCCGTGGCAGGAAGTAGCCCAGCTTGCGCATTTCGCGGCCGAAGATGCGTGGCACCATGGCGACCAGCTCGCCCCAGCTGAAGGCCGGGAAGTTGTCCTGGCCACGCAGCACCACCTCGACCTTTTCCGCCAGGAAGCCATTGAACGGCGCGGCAATGATGTTGGCCACCAGGGTGAAGGTGAAGAACACCATAAGCACCACCAGGGCGACGAACAGCGGCCAGAGGATGTAGGTGAGGAAACTCAGCCAGCTCGGCAGGGTGGGCATCAGGGCGTCCACCCACAGGCTGAACTGGTGGCCGGCGAAGTAGATCAGGCCACCGAACAGCAGCAGGTTGACCGCCAGGGGTAGCAGTACGAACAACCGCAGGTTGGGGCTCAGCACCAGTTTCAGGCCTTCGCGCAGGTACTGGGGGCCGGACAGGACAGGGGCTTGCATCGGGAGACTCCGCAGAGAAGTTAAACGCGCTGACCTTACCGAGTTTGCCGCGCCGACGAAAGGCGGGCAGCGGCAGGGAAACGGGGTGTAACAAAAGGGCAGCCCATGGCTATCCGAACAAATCGGTGGATAGGCGATGCCTATGAGGTGGATTGTCTAAGGATATTTCCTTAATCTTTGCCACCTCGCTACAGTGCGTTCAACTTTCCGCTTTTCGGGCCTGCGCGTAGTAGCCTTCCCCAAGTGCTGCGTGGGTCCTTTTTAAATTCCAGCTGGCGCAGCCGGCGCACACGATGCCGGCCCATGCGGCCCGCTCGACAGGAGTTCGACATGTCTGAAGTACGTCATTCGCGCGTCATCATCCTCGGTTCCGGCCCTGCCGGTTACAGCGCCGCGGTGTACGCCGCCCGGGCCAACCTCAAGCCGCTGCTGATCACCGGCATGCAGGCCGGCGGCCAGCTGACCACCACCACCGAAGTCGACAACTGGCCGGGCGACCCCCATGGCCTGACCGGCCCGGCACTGATGCAGCGCATGCAGGAGCACGCCGAGCGTTTCGAAACCGAGATCGTCTTCGACCACATCAACGCTGTCGACCTGGCCAACAAGCCCTTCACCCTGCAGGGTGACAGCGGCAAGTACACCTGCGATGCACTCATCATCGCCACCGGTGCCAGCGCCCGCTACCTGGGCCTGCCGTCCGAAGAAGCGTTCATGGGCAAAGGTGTCTCGGCCTGTGCCACCTGTGACGGCTTCTTCTACCGCAACAAGCCGGTTGCCGTGGTTGGTGGCGGCAACACTGCCGTTGAAGAGGCGCTGTACCTGGCCAACATCGCCAGCAAGGTGACCCTGGTGCACCGTCGCGATACCTTCCGTGCCGAGAAGATCCTGGTCGACAAGCTGCATGCACGTGTCGCCGAAGGCAAGATCGAGCTCAAGCTCAACGCCACCCTGGATGAAGTCCTGGGTGACAACATGGGGGTAACCGGTGCGCGCCTGAAGAACAACGACGGCAGCAGCGACGAAATCAAGGTCGACGGCGTGTTCATCGCCATTGGCCATACCCCGAACACCTCGCTGTTCGAAGGCCAGCTGGCCCTGAAGGACGGCTACCTGGTGGTCAACGGTGGCCGTGAAGGCAATGCCACCGCCACCAACGTCGAGGGCGTGTTCGCCGCCGGTGACGTGGCTGACCACGTTTACCGTCAGGCCATCACCTCGGCCGGTGCCGGTTGCATGGCGGCGCTGGACGTCGAACGTTACCTGGACGGTCTGGCCAACGCCTCGTTCTGATCCGGGGATGCCTGGGCCGCTTTGCGGCCCATCGCGACACAAGGCCACTCCTGCAGAATGGCTACGCCCCGGATGTCGCATGAAAAACCGGCCACAGGCCGGTTTTTTTATTGCCTGCAATTCGATTACAGGCTCAGTCGCATCGACAGGTCCACTGCCTTCACATCCTTGGTCATGGCACCAATCGAGATGTAGTCCACCCCGGTCTCGGCAATCACGCGCAAGGTCTGCTCGTTGACCCCGCCGCTGGCCTCGAGCTTGGCCTTGCCGGCAGTAATGCGCACTGCTTCTCGCATTTCCTCGAGGTTCAGCTCGTCGAGCATGATGATGTCCGCACCGGCGGCCAGCGCCTGGCGCAGTTCGTCCAGGCTTTCCACTTCGATTTCCACCGGTTTGCCCGGGGCAATACGGTGCGCGGCGGCCACTGCCTCGGCCACGCCGCCACTGGCGGCAATGTGGTTTTCCTTGATCAGGAAGGCGTCGTACAAGCCGATGCGGTGGTTGTCGCAACCGCCACAGGTGACGGCATATTTCTGCGCCAGGCGCAGGCCGGGCAAGGTCTTGCGAGTATCCAGCAGGCGTACCTGGGTGCCTTGCACCAGGTCGGCGAGGAAGCGGGCACGGGTGGCCACCCCCGACAGCAACTGCAGGAAGTTCAGCGCACTGCGCTCACCGCTGAGCAGCGAGCGTGCCGGGCCTTCCAGGTGGAACAACGCCTGGTTGGCCGTGGCGCGTTCCCCATCGGCTACCTGCCAATGCACCGCCACGCGCGGGTCGAGTTGGCGAAACACCGCATCGACCCAGGCAGTGCCGGCGATCACGCAGTCTTCCCGGGTGATGATGGTCGCCTTGGCCAGGCGCTCGGCCGGGATCAACTGCGCGGTTATATCGCCACTGCCGATATCTTCCAACAGCGCGCGGCGCACGTTGGCTTCGATTTCAGCGGTCAGGTCGGCGAGGCGTAGGTTCGGCATGGTCGGCTCCACAAGCTAGATGCCCGCGATTATAGGGCAGGGGGCTTTTGTGTACAGCCGCCCTGGCAGCGACCTTTGGTCAGTGGCATTGAGCAAATGAGGCAAATCAGGGTCATTAGCCAACGAGTGGAAACGGCGCTGGCAGCGATACGGATTTTTGCCGATAATGGCGACCAGTATTTGGCGTCATAGCTTTGACGATCTCCAGCCCCTTAGGGCGAGACACCCTGCAAGGAGTCCAGGATGCAAAAAGAAGGCAAGGTGGTGCCCTTGGTGGCAACCATCGATCGAGGGGGGCGTACGCCTCTCCCTTGCCTTCCGGTATTGCTGCTGCAGGTGCGCGACAAGGCGGCCTTGCAATTGCGCCAAGGGCTGCAGGACCTGTTCGACAACGCTGACGATACCCTTTTCGAGATGGCCGACAAGGCGTTCGACCGCGGTGACCAGAACCTCTATTTCGAGGCCATGCGCGACCTGCGCCTGAAGCGCAAGAGCATCGAGCGTGGCTTTCTCGATACCTTCTACGATGCCTATGCGCGTATGGGCCAGGTCGACCTGCTGGCACACCTGGCCGAGCCCGGCGACTTGCGCAGCAAGGCCCAGGTAGAGCGCGCCGCCGCGATCGAAGGCATGGTCGCGCGGGTACTGTCGCGCGACGGCATCGCCCTGCAGCAACTGGGCCTGCGCTTGCAGGCACTGCTCGACCGCCCCCTGTACGAGCAGCACAACCCGCTTGGGCCTGCCGCCTTGTGTGGCTACTTCCTCGAGGCAGGACGTAACCTGGGGGTTGGCCTGCGGGTGAAACTGGTGCTGCTCAAACTGTTCGAGCGCTACGTACTGCGCGATGCCGACATCATCTATGGCGAGGCCAACCAGTTGCTGGCGGCTGCGGGCGTGCTGCCCGAGCTGCCGCCGGCCCTGCGCCGGCGCGCCGAGGACCGGCGCATGCGGGCCCGACGTGGGGCGGCGAAGCTGGGCCAGGAAGTCGGCGCGGACGCGGCAGGGCAGGCCTTCTTCGCCTCGCTGCAAACCCTGCTGGCGCCGCTGCGCGGGCAGTTCGCGCCTCGCCTGCAAGCCGTGGCCACGGCCCAGCCGATCAGCACCGCCGACCTGCTGCGCCTGCTGTCGCATTTGCAGCACTACGTGCCGGCTACCCACGAAGATGAAGATTTCGAACTCGGCCAGCAGCTTGAACAGTTGCTGTTGCGGGTCAGCGTGCGCAGCGGCACCCGTCGGCGCATCGAGGTGGCCGACGAGGACCTGATCAACCTGGTAGGGCTGCTGTTCGCGTTCATCCGCAACGACGACAACCTGCCAGCCAGCCTGCGCGCGTTGATCGTGCGCCTGCATATTCCGCTGCTGAAAGTCGCCCTGCTGGACAAGGGGTTGTTCAGCCGGGCCAGTCATCCGGCCCGGCGGCTGCTCAACGAGATCGCCGGCGCAGCCATTGGCTGGGAATGCACCGGCACCAGCCTGCGCGACAGCCTGCACTTGCGGGTGGAGCGGACCATCCAGCGCCTGCTCAATGATTTTGCCGAAGACACCAGCCTGTTTGCCGAGTTGCTTGAAGACTTCCTGGCCTTCAACCAGGACGAGCGTCGGCGCAACGAACTGCTCGAACAACGCACCCGCGATGCGGAAGAAGGCCGTGCCCGTGCCCAGCAGGCCAGGCAACAGGTGCAGCAAGCGCTCAACCGGCGCCTGCGCGGCCAGGTGTGGCCGCAGGTGGTGGTGCAGATGCTGGTGCAGTCGTGGAGCCAGGTACTGCTGCTGGCCTGGCTCAAGCAGGGCGCGGCTTCCCAGGCCTGGCGGGACGCGTTGCAGACCATGGACACGCTGCTGGCCAGCATCACCCCGCCGCAGGAGCCACAAGCCTTGCTGCAAAAGGTGCCGGGCCTGCTCAAGGCATTGCGCGATGGCCTGGCCAGCGTGGCTCTGGACTCAGCTGCGACCCGCGAATTCTTCCTGCAACTGGAGCAATTGCACCTGCGGGCCTGCGCAGGTACAACCGGGCAGCCTGGTGGGGAAGGCCAGCGCCTGGGTGAAGTGCTGGTGGCCGAGGACATCGTGCTGGCCATTGCCGAAGAACCTGCCTGCGCACCGTTGCACATTGCCCATGGCCAGGCCGCTGCGTTGCGCCAGGTGCAGCGCCTGCGCATCGGTACCTGGGTCGAGGTGCTCGACGAGGATGAGCCGCTGCGGTGCAAGCTGGTGGCGCGCGTCGACAGCAGCGACAGGCTGGTGTTTTCCAACCGCACCGGCATGAAAGTGCGGGAGTGGAACGCCGCCAGCCTGGCCCAGGCATTGCACCGGGGCGAGGTGCGCGTGCTGGACGACGGCTTGCTGTTCGAGCGTGCGCTGGAGGCGGTGCTCGACGAGCTGCGCCAAGCACGGGGCCTGTAGGCGTAAACATTACAATCATTCACATGCAAACGGCCTTGGCCGCAGGGCATACTGGTGCTCTGTTCACGGCACTTTCAGGATTCGCCTCATGCAATTGGACCGTGCCACTGGCTGGTTCCACGGAAACGGAATCACCCACTGCCCCTCGCCGAACTTCAATGCCCGCCCCGAAGGCGAATCGATTTCCCTGCTGGTGATCCACAACATCAGCCTACCCCCGGCCTGTTTCGGCACCGGCAAGGTCCAGCAGTTCTTCCAGAACCGCCTGGACCCTGACGAGCATCCCTATTTCGCCAGCATCAACCACCTGACCGTGTCGGCACACCTGTTCGTCGAGCGCGACGGTGCGGTGACCCAGTTCGTGTCATTGCTCGAGCGTGCCTGGCATGCCGGCGTGTCGTGCTTCGACGGGCGCGAGGGCTGTAACGACTTCTCCATCGGTATCGAGCTGGAGGGCACCGACCACCTGCCCTACACCGATGCCCAGTACGCGGTGCTGGAGCAACTTACCCGGCATATCCGCCGCGCCTGGCCGGCCATCGGCCTGGACCGCATCCAGGGCCATTGCGACATTGCCCCGCAACGCAAGAGCGACCCTGGCCCGGCCTTCGACTGGCCGCGTTACCGCGCAGCGCTGCTGCACAACGAGGACAAGGCATGAGTTTTCTGGTGTTGTTGTTGGCGCTGTGGGTCGAAAAGTTCTCGGCCTTGCGTCATCAGGTACAGCGTGACGGGTTCTTCATCGGCGAACTGGTGCGCCTGGAGCGTAGCGGCAAGGTACACCCGTGGTGGACGCTGGCCATTCTGGTGCTGGCCCCGGTCGCATTGCTGGTGTTGCTGTTGCACGTGCTGGACCCTGTGGCCTATGGCCTGCTGGCCTTGCCGGTGCACCTGCTGGTGCTGATATACAGCCTGGGCCGCGGCGATGCCAAGGCATCGCTGGGGCCGTTCCGCGATGCCTGGCGCAGGGGCGATGACCAGGCTGCGTTGCACGTGGCAGAGCGCGACCTGGGGCTGGCCGCCGACGATTCACGCAGCCTGCTGGTGAGCGTTCAGGGCAACCTGTTGTGGCAGGTGTACCAGGGCTTTTTCGCGGTGATCTTCTGGTACTTCGTGCTCGGCCCGGGTGCAGCGCTGGCCTACCGCCTGCTGGCGCTGTGTGGTGAGCACAGCAGGCAGCCGGCGCTGAAGGCACGTGCCGAGCAGCTACGGCATGCCATGGACTGGCTGCCGGTGCGGGTTCTGGCGTTGAGCTTTGCCTTGGTGGGCAATTTCGTCGCGGTGACGCGGGTGATGCTGCGTGAATTGCTGAACTGGCACATCAGCGCCGCGCACCTGGTGGCTCGGGTGGGGCGCATTGCCGATGACATTCCCGAGGAAGAAGACGACCAGCGTGGGTTGGGGCGCTTGGACAGCCTGTGGGAATTGCTGCTGCGCTGTGCAGTGCTGTGGTATGCCGGGTTTGCCCTGTGGACGGTACTGGCCTGAAGCCAGACGCGTCCCTTTGTCGGAGCGTGAAATCCCGGGACAGGGGCGATTCAGCGGCTACCAGCCAAACACCTCGCACGCATTGCGGCTACTGGCTTCTGCCAGCTCGCTGACGTCCACTTCCATGACCTCTGCCAGCACCGTGGCAATCTCCGGCAGGTGCTCCGGGCTGTTGCGCTCTCCCGGGTACATCACCGGGGCCATGTCCGGTGCATCGGTTTCCAGCACCACGCTGTCCAGCGGTAGGCGCGCCAGGGTCTTGCGCAGCCGCAGCGCCTGCGGCCAGGTACCGGCTCCGCCCAGCCCAAGCCGGAAGCCCAGCTTGATGTATTCCCGGGCTTCTTCGTAACTGCCGGCAAAGGCATGAATCACCCCCGCCCGCGCCGGCTTGTAGCGCTTGAGCGTGGCGATCACCTGGGCGTGGCTGCGGCGCACATGCAGCAGGGCAGGCATCTCGAAGTCGCAGGCCATTTGCAGTTGCGCTTCGAACAGGGCTTGCTGGCGCGCCTTGTCCAGGCCTTCGAGGTAATAGTCCAGGCCGAATTCGCCCACGGCACAGAGCTTGGGGTGGCCGCGCAGGCGCTCCAGCCACTCGCGCAATTGCGCCAGGTGCTCCGGGCGATGTTGGTCGAGGTAGATCGGGTGCAGGCCGAGCGCGGCGAACAGGCGCTGATCGCTGCAAGCCAGGTCCCACACGCGTTGGAAATTCGCCTGATACACCCCCAGCACCACCATTCGCTCCACCCCGCGCGCCGCCGCACTGGCCAGCAGACGCGGGCGGTCGGCGTCGAAATCGGGAAAGTCGAGGTGGGTGTGGGTGTCGATCAGGCGCATGTTCAGGCCGCTGTGATGCGTTGCTTGAAGGTTCGACCGACTGCGTGCACGCCAGGTTCGTAACGTTTTTCCTCGATCGCGGCCAGTGCCAGTTCCAGGGCGGTGGCGGCAATCAGGCCATGTTGTTGGGCCATGGCGTTCACTGGTAGTGGCAGGAAATCGAGCAACTGGTTGTCGCCAAAGGTACCCAACTGCAGCTGGCGGGAGTCCGCCGGGCGCGCCTGCAGGGTGTCGAACACCCCTTGCAGCAGCACGTACGAGGTGGTCACCAGGGCGTCCGGCAGGCCGCCAAGGTCGTCGATCAGCTGTTGCATCAGGCGCTGGCCGCATTCTCGGCTGAATGCTTCGCCCTGGTAGCGGCGAACTTCGCCGGCATAACCTTGCAGGGCTTCGTCGAAGCCGCCGGCACGGGCCTGGCTGACCGACAGCTCCGGGCGAGCGCCGATCAGGGCGATGCTGCGCGGGCTGGTGGCGAGCAGGCTGGCGGCCAGCTGGCGGCTGGCATCGCGGTCGTCGCTGATGACCGAACAGAAGTGCGCCGGGTCCAGGCGGCGGTCAATGGCGATCACCGGCAAGCCTTTCTCTTGCAGCTCGCGGTAGCTGTCGTCTCCCGGGGGCAGGCAGCTGGCGACGAACAGTGCGTCGCACCGGCGTGCGCGGAACAGCTGCTGCAACTGGCGCTCGCTGTCGGGCTGGTCGTCGCTGCTGGCGATCAGCAACTGGTAACCACGGGCGCGGGCGCCTTGTTCGAGCTGCTTGGCGATGCGGGCGTAGCTGGGGTTCTCCAGATCGGGGAGAATGAAGCCCAGGGTGCGGGTGTGCCGGCTGCGCAAGCCAGCGGCCTGCGGGTTGGGGGTGAAGCCATGGGCCTCGACCACCGCACGTACCCGCTCGACGGTGCTGTTGCTGATGCGCTGTTGTTCGGCCTTGCCATTGATGACGTAGCTGGCAGTGGTCACGGACACACCGGCCAGACGGGCGATATCGCTGAGTTTCACCGAATTTTCCTTGTTATTACCGGGGCTGGCTGTGAAGCCTGACCGGGTAGTTTGACCCGGCAGCGGCGCCACGCGCAGACGACCATTGTCGCAATTGTCCGACAGGATGGGGCTTTTTCCCCGGCAGATTATCGAGTAACGTGGCCGCCTGGTCAGGTTAAACGTTTCAGCTGCCGAATTTTCTGCCTCGGCTGCCATTCGTGCAAGGCTGTCGAACTGGCCGTTCCTGTGGATTTCACAACAATACTCCAGTACCCGACCGGGAACTGCAAAAGGAGAAGGTCATGCTCGAGCTCGCCAAGGAGCAGATAGCCATGGGCCAGAAGGCCGCCAACAAGGCCGAGGCATTATGCCTGCTGGCTGATCGGCTGGTCGCTGACGGCCTGGTCGCCGAGGGATACCTGCAAGGCCTGCAGGACCGTGAAGCACAAGGCTCCACCTTTCTTGGCCAGGGCATTGCCATCCCGCACGGCACTCCGCAGACGCGCGACCTGGTGTACGCCACCGGCGTGCGCCTGCTGCAGTTTCCCGAAGGTGTGGACTGGGGCGATGGGCAGATGGTCTACCTGGCCATCGGCATCGCCGCCCGCTCCGACGAGCACCTGCGCCTGTTGCAACTGCTGACCCGCGCCCTGGGTGAAACCGACCTGGCCGAAGCGCTGCGCCGCGCCGGTTCTGCCGAGGCCTTGCTGAAGCTGTTGCAAGGTGCGCCGCAGGAGCTGGCGCTGGATGCGCAACTGGTCGGCCTGAACCTGCCAGCGGAGGACTTCGACGAACTGGCCTGGCGCGGCGCCCGCTTGCTGCAGCGGGCCGGGTGTGTCGACAGCGGGTTTGCCGCGGTGCTGCAGCAGGCTGAAGCACTGCCGCTGGGCGAGGGTCTGTGGTGGTTGCACAGCGAGCGCCTGGTGCGTCAGCCGGGCCTGGCCTTCATCACCCCGCAACAGCCACTGCGCTACCGCGACCAGCCGCTCAACGGCCTGTTCTGCCTGGCCAGCCTCGGCGCTGCCCACCAGGCCTTGCTCGAACGCCTGTGTGAAGTGCTCATCGAAGGCCGCGGGCAGACGCTGTACCAGGCCACCAGCAGCCGTGCGGTGCTGGAAGTGCTGGGCGGTGAGGCGCCGACGGACTGGCCCAGCGCCCGTATCGTGCTGGCCAACCCGCATGGCTTGCATGCCCGCCCGGCCAAGGTGCTGGCGCAACTGGCCAAAGGCTTCGAGGGCGAGATCCGCGTGCGTCTGGTCGACAGCGCGCAGCCGGCAGTGTCGGTGAAGAGCCTGAGCAAGCTGCTCAGCCTCGGTGCCCGTCGTGGCCAGGCGCTGGAACTGCTGGCCGAGCCAGGCATCGCCGCCGACGCCTTGCCGGTGCTGGTGGCTGCCATCGAACAAGGTTTGGGCGAGGAAGTGGAGCCGCTGCCGCAGGCTGACGCGCCTGCCACGGGTACTGCCGCCGAAGTGCTGCAGGCGCCGCCGGTCGGTAGCCGTGTCCAGGGGGTGGGGGCTGCCCCGGGCATTGCCAGTGGCCCGGCGCACCTGTGTGTCGAGCGCGAGTTCGACTACCCGCTGCGCGGCGAGTCGCTGGTCCAGGAGCGGCAGAAGCTGCGCGAAGCGCTGGCGACTGTGAATCGCGAGCTGCAGGCCCTGGTTCAGCGCAGCGACAAGGCCATTGGCGAGATTTTCGTGACCCACCAGGAAATGCTCGCCGACCCGGCGCTGAGCGATGACGTCGAGCAGCGCCTGGCCCAGGGCGAAAGCGCCGCAGCGGCATGGATGGCAGTAATCGAGGCGGCTGCCCGTCAGCAGGAGTCGTTGCATGATGCCTTGCTGGCCGAACGTGCCGCCGACCTGCGCGACGTCGGCCGTCGTGTGCTGGCGCAACTGTGTGGCGTGCAGGCGCAGCCCGAACCGGAACAACCGTACGTCCTGGTGATGACCGAAGTCGGCCCGTCCGATGTCGCCCGGCTCGACCCGAGCCGCGTGGCCGGTATCGTCACTGCCCAGGGCGGCGCCACCGCCCACAGCGCCATTGTCGCGCGTGCCCTGGGCATTCCGGCAGTGGTTGGCGCCGGCGCCGCGATGTTGCTGCTGGAGGCCGGTACGCCGTTGCTGCTCGATGGCCAGCGCGGGGTGGTCAGCGTGGCGCCGCCTGCAGACGAACTGCAACGTGCCCTGGCCGAGCGTGACCTGCGCGAGCAACGCTTGCAGGCTGCCTGGGCCAACCGCTTCGAGCCGGCAGTCACCCGTGATGGTCATGCCATCGAGGTGTTCGCCAACATCGGCGAAAGCAGCGGCATCGCCAAGGTGGTAGAGCAGGGCGCCGAAGGCGTGGGCCTGCTGCGCACCGAGCTGATTTTCATGGCTCACCCGCAGGCCCCGGACGTGGCCACCCAGGAGGCGGAATACCGACGCGTGCTCGACGGCCTCGACGGTCGCCCGCTGGTGGTGCGTACCCTCGACGTCGGCGGCGACAAGCCGCTGCCGTACTGGCCGATCGCTGCCGAGGAAAACCCGTTCCTTGGCGTGCGCGGGGTGCGCCTGACCTTGCAGCGCCCGCAGGTGATGGAGGACCAGCTGCGCGCCTTGCTGCGGGCCGCCGACCAGCGCCCGCTGCGCATCATGTTCCCGATGGTGGGCCAGGTGCACGAGTGGCGCGAAGCGCGGGCCATGGTCGAGCGGCTGCGGGCGGAGATCCCGGTGGCCGACCTGCAACTGGGCATCATGGTCGAAGTGCCTTCGGCGGCCCTGCTGGCCCCGCAACTGGCGCGCGAAGTCGACTTCTTCAGCATCGGCACCAATGACCTGACCCAGTACACCCTGGCCATCGACCGTGGCCACCCCAGCCTCTCGGCCCAGGCCGACGGCCTGCACCCGGCAGTGCTCGGCCTGATCGACATGACTGTGCGCGCCGCGCATGCCCATGGCAAATGGGTAGGGGTATGCGGCGAACTGGCAGCCGACCCGCAGGCGGTCGCCGTGCTGCTCGGCCTGGACGTGGACGAACTCAGCGTCGCGGCGCGCAGCATCGCCGAAGTCAAGGCCCTGGTCCGCCAGGCCGATCACCAGACGGCCCGCGCCCTGGCGCGCGAGGCCCTGCAACAGGACAGCGCCGCAGCGGTTCGCGCGCTGGTGGAGCGTTACTGAATGGCCAAGATCCTTACTCTCACCCTGAACCCGGCGCTGGATATCACCATCGGCCTGGATTCCCTGCGCCCGGGGCAGGTCAACCGCAGTCAGGCGCAGCACAGCCACGCTGCGGGCAAAGGGCTGAACGTTGCCCAGGTACTGGCCGACCTCGGGCACAGTGTCACGGTTGGCGGCTTCCTTGGCCGCGATAACCTGCAGCCGTTCGAAGCGCTGATCCAGTGGCGTGGCTTTGCCGACTGCTTTGTCCGCGTGCCTGGCGAAACCCGCAGCAACATCAAGCTGGTCGAGGCCGATGGCCGCGTCACCGACATCAACGGCCAGGGCCCGGAAGTTGACGAGGCCGCACGCAGCGCCTTGTTGCGCCTGCTGGCGCAGGTCGCTCCCGGGCATGACGCGGTAGTGGTGGCGGGCAGCCTGCCGCGCGGCATCAGTGCCGAGTGGTTCCGCCAGCTGCTCGAGCGACTGAAGGCCCTGGGGCTGAAGGTCGCGCTGGACAGCAGCGGCGAAGCCCTGCGTGCCGGCTTGCAGAGCGCTCCCTGGCTGGTCAAGCCGAATACCGAAGAGCTGGGCGAAGTGCTGGGCCTGGCGGTGGAGAACCCGCAACAGCAGCGTGCCGCTGCCGCGCGCCTGCTGGACGGCGGCATCGAACACGTGGTGGTGTCGGCCGGCGAACAGGGCGTCAGCTGGTTCAGCCACAACCTCGACATGCATGCCTGCCCACCCAAGGTGCGGGTGGCCAGCACGGTGGGGGCGGGGGATTCGCTGGTGGCCGGCATGGTCCATGGTCTGCTGCAGGGCGAAGCCCCGGCACAGACCTTGACCCGTGCCACCGCCATCGCCGCCCAGGCGGTGACCCAGGTGGGTTTCGGCATCCGTGACCGGGAGCAACTGGCGCGTCTGGAAGCCGCTGTGCAACTGACAGAACAACAAGAGGGTTGCCGATGAACATTGCCATTGTCACCGCCTGCCCCAACGGCCAGGTGTCGAGCGTGCTGAGCGCGCGTCTGCTCTCCGCCGCGGCCCAGCGGCGCGGCTGGAGCACCAGCGTCGAGGTGCAGGACGCCGAGCACCCTGAGCGGCAACTGAGCGCCGCGCAGATTGCCGAGGCTGACTGGGTACTGGTGATCAGCACCGGGCCGGTGGACCTCGCCCGCTTCATCGGCAAGCGGGTCTACCAGAGTACGCCGTCCCAGGCCCTGACCGACCGCGAGGGCTTTCTCGATGAAGCCGCGGCCAATGCCGAGCTGCTGACTTCAGTGGCAGCCGGGCCGGCCGAGGTGACCAGTGCCGGTGCACGCATCGTAGCGGTCACGGCCTGCCCGACCGGCGTCGCACACACGTTCATGGCCGCAGAGGCGCTGCAACAGGCCGCGCAGCAACTGGGCTACCAGCTTACCGTCGAGACCCAGGGCTCGGTGGGTGCGCGCAACCCTCTGTCTGCCGAGGCCATCGCCGCTGCCGATGTGGTGTTGCTGGCTGCCGACATCGAAGTGCCCACCGCGCGTTTCGCCGGCAAGCGGATCTACCGTTGTGGCACCGGCATTGCCCTCAAGCAGGCCCGTGCCACCCTGGACAAAGCCCTGGCCGAAGCCAAGGTGGAAGCCAACGCCGATGCCGCAGCCGCGGCTGGCCCGGCCAAGGGCGAGAAAACCGGGGTATACAAGCACCTGCTGACCGGTGTGTCGTTCATGCTGCCGATGGTGGTGGCGGGCGGGCTGCTGATAGCGCTGTCGTTCGTGTTCGGTATCGAAGCCTACAAACAGCCGGGTACGCTGCCGGCGGCGTTGATGCAGATCGGTGGCGAGGCTGCATTCAAGCTGATGGTGCCATTGCTGGCGGGCTACATCGCCTGGTCGATCGCCGACCGCCCGGGGCTGGCACCTGGCATGATCGGCGGGCTGCTGGCCAGCACCCTGGGTGCTGGCTTCATCGGCGGCATCGTCGCCGGCTTCCTCGCCGGTTACAGCGCCAAGGCCATTGCCCGCTGGGCACGCCTGCCCAGCAGCCTGGAGGCACTCAAGCCGATCCTGATCATCCCGTTGCTGGCCAGCCTGTTCACTGGCCTGGTGATGATCTATGTGGTTGGCCAGCCGGTGGCGGCGATGCTCGAAGGCCTGACCCACTTCCTCGACAGCATGGGCACCACCAACGCCATCCTGCTGGGCTTGTTGCTGGGCGGCATGATGTGCGTCGACCTGGGTGGGCCGATCAACAAGGCCGCCTACGCCTTTTCGGTGGGGCTGCTGGCTTCGTCGAGCTACGCGCCGATGGCGGCGACCATGGCCGCGGGCATGGTGCCGCCGATCGGCCTGGGTATTGCCACCTTGCTGGCCCGCCGCAAGTTCGCCCAGAGCGAACGCGAGGCGGGCAAGGCAGCCCTGGCGCTGGGCCTGTGCTTCATTTCCGAAGGGGCGATCCCGTTTGCCGCCAAGGACCCGCTGCGGGTCATCCCCGCCAGCATCGCCGGGGGCGCACTGACCGGGGCCTTGTCGATGTACTTCGGCTGCAAGCTGATGGCACCCCATGGTGGCCTGTTCGTGTTGCTGATCCCGAATGCGATCAACCATGCGGCGCTGTACCTGCTGGCAATCGTGGCTGGGAGCCTGCTGACGGCAGTGGTGTATGCACTGATCAAGAAGAGCGAAGCAGTAGAGCTGGCAGTAGCCCCGGCGAAAGGCTAGGGGGCTGGGTTGGTCGCACAGCCTCTTCGCGGTGTTCTCCGCGAAGAGGTCGGCGCCGGCTAGCGGCGATGCTTCTGCCGCAACGGCACCAGCAAATCGCCCAGCCCGTTATGGTCGATCTCGTGCATCAGCGCCAACAACCCGCCCAGCTCCCCCGACGGGAATCCTTTGCGCGCAAACCACGCCAGGTAGTCGCCCGGCAGGTCGGCGATGACTCGGCCCTGATACTTGCCAAACGGCATGCTGCGGGTCACCAGCAGTTCGAGGGTTTCCGGCTTCATCATCGACGCACCTGGCTGTAGGGAGCGCCGACCATACTGCAATCTGCACGAGCGCCCAAGCGGCAATCATGCAGAACGCCGCTTGCCGCCGTTACGCTGGATAATCTAACTGATTGATATTACTGATTTTTTTAGTTTTGAAGCGGGTTGGCACGATCACTGCTCCTCTCTGGTGGACAATCACCTGCCAAGGAGTTTTGCCATGAGCAACCCGAACAAAGATGTGATCGATGTACTGAACGACCTGATCGAGTACAGCAAGGACGGCGAAAAGGGTTTTCGCGAATCGGCCGATGATGTCAAGAACCCGGAACTGAAAGCCTTCTTCGTACAACGCGCTGGCGAATGCGCCAACGCTGCAGCCGAGCTGCAGAGCGAGGTGCGCCGCCTGGGCGGTGACCCGGAAACCTCGACCAGCCTGAGCGGTGACCTGCACCGTGGCTGGGTCAACTTCAAGTCCATGCTCACCGGCAAGAGTGAAGAAGCCGTGCTGAACGAGGTCGAGCGTGGCGAAGACTACGCGCTCAAGGCCTACAAGGATGCCCGGGAAAAACTGGTCAAGCTGGGCCGCACCGCCAGCGACCAGACCTACGGCCTGGTGGAGAAGCAGCTGCAGGGCGTGCAGCGCAACCATGACCAGGTCAAGGCGCTGCGCGACGCCGCTCGCGCCCGGTCCTAATCGACCGGCCCCTCTACCCGGTTGCGGCCATTGGCCTTGGCCCGGTAGAGCGCCTCATCTGCAGCACCCAGCACCCCCGCCAGGTCGTGCTGGGTGCCTGACAGGCCGATGCCGATGCTCACCGTGACCGAGTGGGCGTCATCGGCAAACGGCGCCAGCGCCTCGACACAGGCGCGGATGCGCTCGGCCAGCAGCTGCGCGCCGGCGAGATCGGTTTCCGGCAGCACCACCTGAAATTCCTCACCGCCATAGCGCGCCGCCAGGTCGGCGGGACGGCGGATGCATGCCTCGATGGTCTTGGCCACCTCGCGCAGGGCATGGTCGCCACCCGCGTGGCCATGGCGCTGGTTGAACGCCTTGAAATGGTCCACATCCACCATCAACACTGCCAGTGGTTTGCGGCTGCGTTGGGCGCGTGCCCACTCCTGGCGCAACACCTGGTCCAGGCGGCGGCGATTGGCCAGGCCGGTCAGGCTATCGGTGGCGGCCAGGGTCTCCAGGCCTTGTTCAGCCTCTTGTCGACGGCGCAATTCGCGGCCCAGCAACAAAGTCAGCCAGAGGATACCCACGCACAGGAGCCCGGTGGCGACGCTGACCATGATCGCGGTGCGGCGCCATGACTGGAACACTTCATCGGCCGAATGCGCCACCAGCACAATCAACGGCAGTTGCGGGACGCGCGCGAAGGTATAGATGCGCAGCTTTGCGCTGCTGCCGGAGCGGGCGGTGAAGCTGCCGCTCTGCTCATTGAGGATGCGTTTGAAATTGGGGCGATCGGCGAAGTTGCTGCCGATCAGCGGATCCTGTTTGCGGGAGGGCTGGCGCGCGAGCAGTTGGCCGTCCGTGTTGAGCAGGTTGATGCTGCTGTCGTCGCCAATATCCAGGCGCCGAAACAATTCGCTGAAGTACGACAGGCGCAGCGCACCCGCAGCCACCCCGGCGAACTCGCCATCGGGCCCGGAAATGCGCCGGCTGAAACTGATGCACCAGTCCAGGCCGCCGAGCTGGGCCTTGAATGGTGGACCCACCAGCAAGCCGAGGTTGGCATTGCGCTGGTGCGCCTGGAATACCCCGGTGTCGCCGAAGTTGGCTTTGCGCGGCACGCTGCTGGTGGAGTCGCCCACCACGTTGCCCTGTTTGTCCAGCCACAGCACATCCCCGCGCTTACGGTCGACGAAGGCTTCGTTGAACAGCAGGCGTTGGCGCAGCGGGCCGGGTATTTGCGCCAGCTCCTTGTGCCCGACCGCCCAGATCAGCCCCTGCAAGGACTGGTCGTAAAGTTCGGCGTTGCGCAGGATGTCGCTTTCGATCAGCTGGACGATGTTGTTGGACGAGCGGATTGCCGACAGCTCGACGCTGTCGCGCTCACGGGCCAGCAGGTAGCTGACGATGGCTACAATGGCGAGCACGGCAAGGCAACTGCCCAGGTTGAGGAACAGCTCGGGGTGTGACCTGTAGAGTGCGAAACGCGGGGGTCGGGGGATCATGCTCGCTACTGCGTGGGCAGGGCCATTCGCGGCGGCGACATTCTAGGGAAGTGGGGATTGTCGAACAAGATTTGTCCGACGGAATTACGCAAGCGATTCAGCCCAGCCCATCGCCGGCACGCCAGCTTCCACAGTTGCCGCGGCGCCTGCTTCGCGGATAAATCCGCTCCTACAGGTGTGAATTGCGCCGGTTTCGGGTTGACGCGGTACCTGTAGGAGCGGCTTCAGCTGCGATCACCGGCAGAGCCGGTGCCATCCACCGCCTCGGCGAACCGAGGGCAAGGCCCTCGCTGGCGGTTTCGAATCAGAACACGTTCAACGGGTAATCGACGATCACCCGCAATTCATCGTTGTCGCTGTTGCTGTCGATCGAGGCATAACCTTGGCTGCCACGGTGCACGGCATAGCGCAGCAGCACCGACAAATCCTTGAGGTCACCCTCCTGGAACACGTACTTCACATCCAGGTCACGCTCCCAGTGCATCGCATTCTTGCCGTCGGCACGGTAGTAGTCGTAGTGGCTGGTGTCCTGAGTGGCCTTGGTCAGGTCGGCCTCACCGCGCGAGTACGACAGCGTGCTGGTCAAGCCCGGGACGCCCATGCCAGTAAAGTCATAGTTGTACTGCAGCTTCCACGAGCGCTCGTTCGGCGCGTTGAAGTCCGAGTACATGCGCGAGTTGTCCAGGTAGATGCTGTCGCCAAGGTTGATGTAGTCGAACGGCGTGTCGCCATTGACCCGCTGGTAGGCGGCAGTGACGCTGTGGTTCCCGGCGTTGACGGTGAAGTGCACGCTGTAGGTATTGTTGTCGATCTTGCCCAGCAGCGCCTGGCCGGTGTCCTGGGTGTGATAGAAATGCACGCCCGGGTTCAGGCTGACCAGGTCATTGACCACGTAGGTGTAGTCGAAGTCAGCGTAGTACTGGTTCCAGATGTCCTTCAGCTCGGCGGCATACAGGTTGGCGGTGATGTTCGGAGTACCGCTCCACGCCGCGCCGGCCCAGTTCAGGTGCTTGCTCTTGTCGTGTTCGTCCAGCGCGCCGTAGTAGCTGTCGATGCGGCGGTGGCCGCTCTGGTTGTAGGGCTTGGTGAAGCTCACCTGGCCGCCTTCGAGCAGCAACCCGTCGATGCTGGTATTGGTCAGGCTCAGGCCACGGAAGGTCTGCGGCAGCATGCGGCTTTCGCCGCCGGCAATCACCGGGTTGGTCAGGAACAGGTCACCCGCCTTGAGTTCGGTGTCGAACGCCTTGAGCTTGAGCGCGGCCCCGGCAGTGGAGAACGAATGCGGCGCTGCACCCAGCTCGCCGTCGTCCTTGATGTGCTCGGGCAGGATGCTGGTGCCGGCGTGGCCGCCACCGCCATCGAGCTTCAGGCCCAGCATCGCGTGGGCATCCAGGCCAACGCCAAGCACACCCGGGGTGTAGCCCGACTCGAAGCGCGCCACCGCGCCCTGGCCCCACTCGCGGGTGTCACGCACGCCGGCGTTGTGATTGTCGCGATTGAAATAGGCATTACGAAAATGCAAGTTGAGGGACGACCCTTCGATGAAGCCATCAGCCTTGTCTTCATCTGCCTGGGCGGCGAAAGGGATCGTTGCAGTCAACGCAATGAACAGCGGGGTAAAACGAAACGCGGAAGGCACCGGTACTAGCTCCTTGGGTCGGGCGGTGGGGCAGTTTTTATTTTCGAATGTGCGTGTTTTTATTGGTGAACGTTACAGCCTGGCTGAGAGTTGAAGCACATAAAAAAAGCCGCTGATTGGCAGCGGCTTTAAAAGGCTAACATATCGGCACCGGTGGTGCCCATGGCGTAGCCAAGGGAAAACGGGAGCAGCAACAGCGCTTGCTCAGCTGTCGGCATTGGCCTCGACAGAAACTTTGGAAGCTGTCTGGTTTGCGTCTTTGGTGGCATCGGACTGCTGTGCGGCTATGGCATCGCGAGCCTCTTGATGAACGGCGGCAAACTCGGCGTTACGGGTAATGAAAGCCTGCGATTCTTCGGCCATGGCCAGCGGCGACAACAACAGGGAAGACAGGACGAAGACGCTGGCAATACCCTTACTGTTGGACATTTGAAACTACCTTCTTGCAGTGCAAGTGCTAATGAGGACAGGGCTAAAGTTAGCCCTTTCAATACACCTGAAACAGAGCGAAGTGCGATAAGCACTGTTGCGCAAAAGGTAACGATTGCACTGCAAGGCAATGGGGCATTCGCCGGAAACCCCGCGCTAGACGGGACGGCTTGTTCAGAAGCCGATGAAGGCGTAGTACAGCGGGGGTTCGCGGGTTATGTGCAAGCCGTATTCCTGCAAACTCGCCCCTAGCGCCTGGTCCTCGACATGGAGGGTCCAAGCTGCCCCGTCGTGTTCCGGCAGTTGCGCCAGGGCTGCGGCAAACGCGCCCATGTCGGGCAGGTAAGCCGTAAAGCCATTGCCTTTTAGCGCACTGGTAGTCATGCCTAACGCCTGGCATACCTGCACCTTGGCCGCGATATCGTCCCTGTCGGCCTGACGCGAGGCGTGCACCAGTGCCTGCAGGCCGGCATCGAGCAGTTGCGTGCCGTGAATCAGCTGAGGCCCCTGCTGCCAGGCTTGCGGCGGGCAGTCCTTGCTTGCTGGCCGCAGCGGGATATGCGGGTTGATCTCTACCGGATAGATACGGCAGACCAACGGGCGACGGTCATAGATGGTGCACAAGTCATTGTCGTCGAGGTTGCGGCAGCGCCCGGGGTTGAATGCGGCAAAGGTCACCGCGACGCGTACTTCGCCAGTGCCGCAGCGCACGGGATGGGAACGGCGCATTACATGCTCACGCTGCTCCAGCGGCATGCCGGGGCCATCGGTCACGAAAGCTTCGATCAGCACCACCACCTGGCCGGCATCTGCCGCCCAGTGACGGGCTTCGTCCAGGGTCAAGGGCACGTGATGGCCGGTGCAGCACTTGCCGCAGCCGGTGCAGGCGAAACGCAGGCTGTCGGTCACTTGACCTCCGGGCTCCATTCGTTGATGAAGGCCCGTTGCTGCCGACGGTCGTACAGGCACAGTTCGGTGCCGGTACGCTGCTGCATGTGCTGCTGTGGGTAGACGCCCTCGATCAGCAGGGCGCTCATGCCGACCTGGTCATCGAACTCGGCAGGCTTGCTGCGAACATGGGCGTCCTTGAACTGGCTGGCTGCCAGGCAGGCCTTGAGCATCTGCTGGCGCTGCTCGTTCCAGGCCTGGCTGCTGGAGGCCTGGGCGGTAGCGCTGAACAGGGTACAGGTGATGAGGATAGCGCTGAAGAATTTCATGGACGATTCCGGCAAGTGGCTTGCGAGAGGCGCGATTATGCCCGTCTCAACCCCAGTGGCAAGCCGGGGAGTTTGTCGCAGGATTTGTCAGCGCTCGGCGAACACCACGGTACGCGCTGCCACCACCAGGCAATCGGTCAGCTCCGGCGAGGAGAACTTGGTGAGAATGGCATTGGCCCCGGCCAGCCTGGCCTTCTCGGCGCTCATGGTGCTGTCGAGCGATGTGTGCAGCAGGATATAGAGGTGCTGGAAATCCGGGGTCTCGCGCAGGGTGCGGGTGAAAGCGTAGCCGTCCATCTCGGACATTTCGATGTCGGAGACGATGATGTTGATTTCCTGTGCGGTGCCCTGCAGCTCCAGCAGCACATTGATGGCGTCCTTGGCGCTGCGCGCGGTGTGGCATTCGATGCCGAGGTTGCGCAGGGTGTGCACCGACTGTTGCAGGGCCACCTGGCTGTCGTCCACCACCAGGATGTTGGCGGCGGCCAACAGGCTGACGTCTTCTTCACTCAGGGTACTGTGGGGTGGCTCGGGTGCCGGCGGGGCGATGGCGTGGATGACTTTTTCGATGTCCAGCACCTGCACCAGGGTATTGTCGACCCGGGTGACGCCGGTGATGAACGAGCGGCTGCCCGAGCCGTAGGGCGGCGGTTTGATGTCGGTGCTCAGGCAATGCACGATGCGGCTGACCGCCTGCACATGCAGGCCCTGGCGCGAGCGGCTGATCTCGGTAACGATCAGGCAGCCGCCGTCCGGGTCGGCCAAAGGCCGTTCACCGATGGCGCGGGACAGGTCGATGACCGACAGCGGGTTGCCGCGCAGGGTCGCCACGCCTTTCACGTGAGGGTGCGACTCGGGCAGCTTGGTCAGCGGTGGGCAGGGGATGATCTCGCTGACCTTGAGCAGGTTGATTGCCATCAACTTGCCGCTGCGCAGCGTGAACAGCAGCAGGGACAGCGAGTCCGCGCGGGCATTTTGCGTGGCCATGGTGACCTTCGTCGGGAACAGGGGTAACCGGTTATCGGCCTGATCTGTTCGGGCTTTAGCGACACCTCGTCAGCGTAACCCCAGGCGCCGGGCCAGACGGCTGAGGTTGGCCCGGTCCAGGCCCAGTTCGCGGGCGGCGGCCGCCCAGTTGTGTTGCTGCCGGTGCAGGCAGGCTTCGATCAGTTGACGCTGGTAGAGGTCGACGGCTTCGCGCAGGCCGCCCTCGGGCAGCGCCGCTTCCTGCAGGGGCGCGGCAGGAGCGGGTAGCGTGACCGGCGCTACCGTCGCGCGCAGGTCCAGGTCGATGGCTTCAAGGGTGAGGATGCGTGGTCGGTCGGCGTGCTGGCCCAGTGCCTTGAGCGCGGAGCGGCCGATCAGGTGTTCCAGTTCCCGCACGTTGCCCGGCCAGTCGTAGGCCAGCAGTGCCGCCTGGGCGCCACTGCTCAGGCGCAGGCTGTTCAGGCCCAGGCGCGAACGGTTCTGTTCGAGAAAGTAGCCAGCCAACAGCAGCACGTCGCGGCCTCTTTCGCGCAGCGGTGGTACCTGCAGCGGGTAGACACTGAGGCGGTGGTAGAAGTCGGCGCGGAAGTTGCCGCTGCGCACCTCTGCCGCCAGGTCGCGGTTGGTGGCGGCGATCAGGCGCACGTCCACCTGGTGCTCGCGGTCAGAGCCAAGGCGCTGCAGCTGGCCGCTCTGCAATACCCGCAGCAACTTGGCCTGCACGGTCAGCGGCAGTTCACCCACTTCGTCGAGGAAAAGCGTGCCGCCATTGGCCAGCTCGAACTTGCCCCGGCGCTCGCCGTGGGCGCCAGTGAAGGCGCCGCGTACATGGCCGAACAGTTCGCTTTCCACCAGGGTATCGGGCAATGCGGCGCAGTTGAGGCTGATCAGCGGCTTTTCGGCGCGGTTGCTGGCTCGGTGCAGGGCTTGCGCCACCAGCTCCTTGCCGACACCGGTCTCCCCGGTGATCAGCACGGTCAGGTCGCTGCCCCCGACCAGGCGAATTTCCTCTACCAGGCGCTTGTGCGCCGGGCTCTGGCCTATCAGTTCCTTGTCCTGGCCGCTGGCCTGGCGGTAGATCTCGGCACGGTGGTGCTCGTCTTCGGCGCGCAGGGCCAGGTGTTCGATACGCTCGGCCACGGTGACCGTGGCAGCGGCCAGGCTGGCAAAGGCCTGCAGGGCATCCAGCTCCAGGCTCTGGAACTGCCCTGGGGTAAGGGCGTCCAGCGTGACCAGGCCCCAGGGGCGCTCATCGACCATCAGCGGGCAGCCCATGCAGTCATGAACTTCCAGGTTGGCATCGGCGGCGTTGACCAGGCCGTCATAAGGGTCGGGCAATTCGGAGTCACTGGCGAAGCGGGTGGGTTCCGGGCGGCTGAGCAGGACCTGGAAGCGCGGATGCTCGCTGACCCGGAACCGCCGGCCGAGGGTATCCGCGCTCAGGCCGTCCACCGCCAGCGGCACCAGCCACTCACCGTCCAGGCGCAGCAGCGCGGCGGCGTCGCATGGCAGGAGCCCACGCATGGCCTGCAACAGGCGGCGGTAACGTTCCTGGTCCGGCAGGTCGCGGGACAGGTCGCTGACCAGAGGAAGCAGGGTGGTGAGCAACGGCTTTGCAGTCATACGGACTCCTATAGGTCGATATGACTATACGCTGCGCCGGGTCGTTTTGACATGATGGCCGTCAAGCACCTGATTTTGCTGGAGATAAAACCTGGCACGATTGCTGAAATAGCCATGGCAGTCATTCGAAGCCACAGGCTCAGGAGTTGCTGCAATGCTCAATGCCGAACAACGTGCAATCATCAAGGCCACTGTCCCTCTGCTGGAAAGCGGCGGCGAGGCGCTGACCACCCACTTCTACCAGATGATGCTCAGTGAGTATCCGCAGGTGCGCCCGCTGTTCAACCAGGCCCACCAGGCCAGCGGGGATCAACCACGCGCCCTGGCCAACGGCGTGCTGATGTATGCCCGCCATATCGACCAGCTGGAGCAGCTGGGCGGCCTGGTCGGTCAGATCATCAACAAGCACGTCGCCTTGCAGATTCTGCCGGAGCACTACCCGATCGTCGGCAGTTGCCTGTTGCGTGCCATCGAAGAAGTGCTGGGCAAGGACATCGCCACCCCTGCGGTCATCGAGGCCTGGGGCGCGGCCTATGGCCAGCTGGCCGACATCCTGATTGGCGCTGAAGAGAACCTCTACCATCAGAAAGAACACGCCGAAGGTGGCTGGCGCGGTACCCGTGAGTTCCGCCTGGTACGCCGTGAGCAGGAAAGCAGCGAGATCGTCTCGTTCTACTTTGCCCCGGTGGATGGCAAGCCGGTGCTCAAGGCCGAACCTGGCCAGTATATCGGCCTGAAGCTGGACATCGACGGTGCCGAGCAGCGCCGCAACTATTCGCTGTCGGCACTCTGCGACGGCAAGGAATACCGCATCAGTGTCAAGCGCGAGGCGGGCGGCAAGGTCTCCAACTACCTGCATGACCAGCTGGCGCTAGGCGATACCTTGCAGCTGTTCCCGCCGGCGGGTGACTTCACCCTGGCGGCCAGCGACAAGCCGCTGGTACTGATCAGCGGCGGTGTCGGCATTACCCCGACCCTGGCGATGCTGCAGGCGGCCCTGCAAACCCGGCGCGAGGTGCATTTCATCCATTGTGCACGCAACGGTGCCGTGCATGCCTTCCGTGACTGGGTGGACGGCCTGGCTGCACGTCATCCCCAGCTCAAGCGCTTCTATTGCTATGCCGAGCCGGAGCAGAGCGCCGCGGCCGATGCGGTGGGCTTGCTCAGTGAAGACCTGCTGGCCGAGTGGCTGCCGCAGGAGCGTGATGTGGATGCCTACTTCCTCGGGCCCAAGGGCTTCATGGCGGCGGTCAAGCGCCAGCTGAAGGGCCTGGGTGTGCCGGAGCAGCAGAGCCGGTACGAGTTCTTCGGGCCGGCGGCTGCGCTGGAGTGATGTAGCGCCTGTACCGGCCTCTTCCCGGGTGGCCCCGCGATAGGGCCGGTACAGGTTTGTAAGTAACCTATCCCACCTTGTGCCTATATATAAGAACGATGAAAACCGCTATATAGGTTTCATCTTTAATTCTCCTTTAATCACGGTATCCTTCACTCCCGGGTGTCGAGGGGCCTGGCCCTGCGCGGCACTCGGGCAGCCGCTTTTTGCCGCCCGACGTTGAACCGACGTCGCTGCGGCCGGTCTCAGCCACACCGGATAGCCCCGCGCCGCGCTATCACGCTGCTTCCTCGGCACGCTCACAGGCCCTGCCCAGCGTGTAGACTTGCGCCAGGCAGGCGGACCACGCTGCCACTATCCATCGAAGGAACCGGCAATGAACGAACAAACATCGCGCCTGAATCGGGAACGGCGCTTTCTGGTGCTGTTGGGCCTGATCTGCATTTCGCTGATCGGCGGCGCCCTCTACATGCAGATCGTGCTCGGCGAGGCGCCGTGCCCACTGTGCATCCTGCAGCGTTATGCGCTGCTGTTCATTGCCCTGTTCGCCTTCATCGCGGCGGCGATGCCCGGGCGCCGCAGCCTGACCTTCTTCGAGGCCCTGGTCGTGCTCAGCGCCGTCGGCGGAATCGTTGCGGCTGGCAACCATGTGTATATACTCGCCAACCCCATGGTCAGTTGTGGCATCGATACCCTGCAACCCATCGTGGACGACCTGCCGCTGGCCAAGCTCTGGCCGCTGGTGTTCCAGGTCGACGGTTTCTGCAGCACGCCGTATCCGCCGATCCTCGGCTTGTCCCTGGCGCAATGGGCCTTGCTGGCGTTTGTCCTGACGGCTGTCCTGGTTCCGCTCGGGATCTACCGCAACCGACGCCGGGCTTAGACAAAAGTACCGAATTGCGTGGTGTCTTTTGCGCTGCATGAGAAGAGCGAAAAGTTGCTCCCCGCTTGACCCAGATCAAGCCCCAGGCCTTGCAGAATGCGGCTTTGAGGCCTAGCAAGCGGGGTGCGACAAACTGTCGCGAAGTTGAATTTTTGAGCAGTATTGTTACCGATTCGGTAAAAGACTGTTGCTCAATAAGTCATAGTCAAGGGTTGGCGACCTATCTACAATCGCCCCCAATTTCCGTTCGGCACTGCTTGCGAGTCGCAGGATTGAAGGAAGCCCCAGCGCTCCTTTTTGCTGACTTCGTCAAGTTTCGCCCAACGGCGATACCGGGCGGACCCCCCTCCGCGTTTTCCCGCACCAAATGGACTTGGTCTGAAGTACAGGCCTGTTGCCTACGAAACCATAAGCACCGCTAACCCGCTTGACGCCAAGGCCCTGCAGTCGGACCCGGGCAGGAGCGAGTACGGGCGCGAAATGCCGCACTTGGCAGGACGAAGTGTTGGCTACCAAAACACAAATTGCATTGAAGCAAGCTGATCTAGAGGTCGTGAGATGAGTAAAAAGCGTTACCCCAGACTGTTTGGCATATTGCCCTTTTTAGGCATGCTTTTACTCAGTGGGTGCAACTGGACCCTGCTCGACCCGAAGGGCCAGGTCGGCATTGAGCAAAAGAACCTGATCCTCATCGCTACCGGTCTGATGCTGCTGGTGGTGATTCCGGTCATCATCATGACCGTGGTTTTCGCCTGGAAGTACCGTGCTTCCAACAAGGCCGCCACCTACACCCCCGACTGGTCGCACTCGACCAAGATCGAAGCCGCGGTGTGGATCATCCCGATCCTGATCATCATCGCCCTGGGCTACTTCACCTACCACTCCACCCACAAGCTGGACCCGTATCGCCCGCTGGATTCCGATGTGAAGCCGGTGCAGATCGACGTGGTCGCGCTGGACTGGAAATGGCTGTTCATCTACCCGGAGCAGGGTATCGCCACGGTCAACAAGATCGTCTTCCCGGCTAACACCCCGGTCAACTTCCGCGTCACTTCCGACGCCGTGATGAACTCGTTCTTCATCCCGGGCCTGGGCGGCCAGATTTACGCCATGGCCGGCATGACCACCAAGCTGCACCTGATCGCCAACGAAAACGGCGAGTTCGACGGTATCAGCGCCAACTATAGCGGTGCTGGCTTCACCGGCATGAAATTCAAGGCTACTGCCACCTCCCAGGAAGACTTCGACAAGTGGGTCGCCGAGGTCAAGCAGTCGCCGAAGAAGCTGGACAAGGCCGAATACGACGCCTTGGCCAAACCAAGCGAAAACAACCCGGTCGCGCTGTACAGCGAGGCTTCGCCTGACCAGTTCCAGCTGATCGTCGACAAGTACGAAGGCATGAACCGCGGTCGTCCGAGCCACGAAGAAGCAGGCAGCAAAGATCTGGCCACTACCAAGGGTGTGGAATCGAGTATGCAACCAGCTGCCGGTGCAGAGGAGTAAGAGATGTTCGGTAAACTAAGCCTGGAGGCGATACCCTATCACGAGCCGATAGTCATGGTGACACTTGCCATGATTGCGCTCGGTGGTATCGCTGTCGTCGGTGCTATCACCTACTTCCGCAAGTGGACCTACTTGTGGACCGAGTGGTTGACGACTGTCGACCACAAGAAGATCGGGGTGATGTACATCATCGTCGCGATGGTCATGCTGCTGCGCGGCTTTGCCGACGCCATCATGATGCGTACCCAGCTGGCTGCCGCTACCGGTGGCTCCGAAGGCTACCTGCCGCCTGAACACTATGACCAGATCTTCACCGCTCACGGTGTGATCATGATCATCTTCATGGCGATGCCGTTCTTCACCGGCCTGATGAACCTGGCGGTTCCGCTGCAGATCGGTGCACGTGACGTTGCCTTCCCGTTCCTGAACTCGCTGAGCTTCTACCTGCTGCTGGCAGGCGTGCTGCTGGTCAACATCTCGCTGGGCGTTGGTGAATTCGCCAAGACCGGCTGGGTTGCCTATCCGCCGCTCGCGGGCATCCAGTACAGCCCTGGGGTGGGTGTCGACTACTACATCTGGGCGCTACAGCTCTCAGGCCTGGGTACGACGCTGACCGGTGTGAACTTCCTCGTCACCGTGATGAAGATGCGCGCACCTGGCATGAAGCTGATGGACATGCCGATCTTCACCTGGACCTGCACCTGGGCCAACGTGCTGATCGTGGCTTCCTTCCCGATCCTGACCGCTGCACTCGCCCTGCTGACTGTTGACCGTTATCTGGACTTCCACATCTTCACCAACGAGCTTGGTGGGAACCCGATGATGTACGTCAACCTGTTCTGGGCCTGGGGTCACCCTGAGGTTTACATCCTGATCCTGCCGGCCTTCGGTGTGTTCTCGGAAGTTACCTCGACCTTCTCCGGCAAGCGTCTGTTCGGCCACCACTCGATGATCTATGCATCGGGCGCGATCGCCGTGCTGGGCTTCGCTGTATGGCTGCACCACTTCTTCACCATGGGTGCCGGCGCCAGCGTCAATACCTTCTTCGGCCTGGCGACGATGCTGATCTCCATTCCGACCGGTGTGAAGCTGTTCAACTGGCTGTTCACCATCTACCAGGGCCGTCTGCGCTTCACCGCGCCGATCATGTGGACCCTGGGCTTCATGATCACCTTCTCCATCGGTGGCATGACTGGCGTTCTGCTGGCTGTTCCGGGTGCTGACTTCGTCCTGCACAACAGCCTGTTCGTAATTGCCCACTTCCACAACGTGATCATCGGTGGTGCGGTATTCGGCTACATCGCCGGCTTCGCCTACTGGTTCCCGAAAGCCTTCGGTTTCACCCTGAACGAGAAGTGGGGCAAAGCTGCCTTCTGGTTCTGGATCTCGGGCTTCTACGTAGCGTTCATGCCGCTGTACGCCCTGGGCTTCATGGGCATGACCCGTCGTCTGAACCACTCCGACAACCCGCTGTGGGAACCCTACCTGTACGTAGCCGTTGTCGGCGCTGTGCTGATCCTGTTCGGTATCGCTTGCCAGCTGATCCAGCTGTACGTATCGGTTCGCGACCGCAACCAGAACCTGGACGTGACCGGCGACCCATGGGGCGGCCGTACCCTGGAATGGTCGACTTCGTCGCCACCTCCGTTCTACAACTTCGCTCACATGCCTGAGAAGGTTGGCCTGGACGCCTGGCACGAAGCCAAGGAAGCCGGTGTTGCCTACAAGCCGGCGGCCAAGTACGAAGCGATCCACATGCCGAGCAACACCTCCACCGGTTTGTTCATGGGCCTGTTCCTGACCGTCTTCGGCTTCGCCTTCATCTGGCACATCTGGTGGCTGGTTGGCGCGAGCCTGGTTGCAACCATCGCTGTCTTCGTTCGCCACGCGGCGCGTGACGACCAGGGCTACATGGTTCCGGCCGAAGAAGTGGCGCGCATCGAAGGCGAGCGCATGAAAGCGCTGGCCAAAGCAGGTGCTCTGCCTGCCGGCGCACGTGTCGAATCGTTTGAGCGGGTGTAATCAATGTCCAGTCAAGTAATGCACGGTGCTGCTCATGGTCACGACCATGGGCATGACGACCACCACCACGACTCGGGCCAGATGACCGTACTGGGTTTCTGGCTGTACCTGATGACCGACTGCATCCTGTTTGCGTCGCTCTTCGCCACCTACGCGGTGCTGTCCGGCAGTTTTGCCGGCGGCCCGTCGGGTCATGACATCTTCCAGCTCGATTTCGTAGCTGTTGAAACGCTGTTCCTGCTGCTGTCCTCGATCACCTTCGGCTTCGCCATGCTGAAGATGTTCGATGGCAAGAAAGCTGGCGTACTGGGCTGGTTGGCTGTGACCTTCCTGTTCGGTGCAGGCTTCATCGCGATGGAAATCTATGAATTCCATCACCTGATCGGCGAAGGCTTCGGCCCGAACCGCAGTGGCTTCCTGTCGGGCTTCTTCGCCCTGGTAGGTACCCACGGCCTGCACGTGACCGCCGGCCTGATCTGGATGGCAGTCATGATGTACCAGATCAACAAGCACGGCATCACGCCGACCGCCAAGACCCGCATGAGCTGCCTGAGCCTGTTCTGGCACTTCCTGGACGTGGTCTGGATCTGCGTATTCACCGTCGTCTACCTGCTGGGAGTTCTGTAATGGCTAACGCACACGACACTCATCACGAAGGTAACCACGGCAGCGTCAAGTCGTACATGATCGGCTTCATCCTGTCGATCATCCTGACGGCGATCCCGTTCGGCCTGGCGATGTCGCCAAGCCTGCCGAAGAACCTGACCGTTCTGATCATTGTTGCCATGGCCGTGATCCAGGTAGTCGTACACCTCGTGTACTTCCTGCACATGGACCGCTCGAAAGAGCAACGCAACAACGTTTCGACGTTCCTGTTCACCACCTTGGTGATCGCGCTGCTGGTAGGCCTGTCGCTGTGGATCATGTTCAGCATCCACTTCGAAATGTTGGCCAAGTGAGGTAAGACTGCATGTCCGTTAAGCACTTTATCCAAATCACCAAACCGGGGATCATTTTCGGTAACGTGCTTTCCGTGGCAGGCGGTTTCTTCCTTGCCGCGAAGGGCCATGTGGATTTCGCCCTGTTCCTGGCGGTGGTAGTGGGTACTTCGCTGGTAGTCGCGTCCGGTTGCGTGTTCAACAACTGCATCGACCGCGACATCGACCAGAAGATGGAACGCACCAAGAACCGCGTCATGGTCCAGGGCGGCATGCCGCTGCCCCTCGCGCTGATCTACGCCACCCTGCTCGGGGTGGCGGGTTTCAGCCTGCTGTATGTCCAGGCCAACCCGCTGTCGGCGTTCTGCGCGCTGATCGGCTTCATCGTCTACGTCGGTTTCTACAGCCTGTGGCTGAAGCGCAAATCGGTGCACGGCACCCTGGTCGGCAGCCTGTCCGGTGCCATGCCTCCGGTGATCGGCTACTGCGCCGTGAGCAACAGCTTCGACCTGGCTGCGGTCACCCTGCTGGTGATGTTCAGCCTGTGGCAGATGCCGCACAGCTTTGCCATCGCGATCTTCCGCTTCAAGGATTACAGCGCTGCCAACATCCCGGTCCTGCCGGTGGCGCGCGGTGTTCTGGCGGCGAAGAAGCAGATCGTGCTGTACGTGCTGGCCTTCGTCCTCGCCACCCTGATGCTGACCCTCGGCGGTTACGCTGGCCTCGGCTACCTGGCCGTGGCAGCCGCCATGGGCCTGTACTGGCTGTACATGGCCTGGGGTGGCTACAAGGCCGAGGACGACAGCAAGTGGGCGCGCAAGGTGTTCGGCTTCTCCATCCTCACTGTCACTGCGCTCAGCGTGATGATGGGGGTGGACAGCCAGACCGCCGCGGACGTGCTGATGACTTACGCACGCTGAGACTGCTGCCTGTTTCACGAAAACCCCGGCCATGTGCCGGGGTTTTTTTATAGGCGCTTTCCTGTGCCGGCCGCTTCGCGGGCCCGCCCGCTCCCATAGGGTTACTCCCGGCCCCGAGACTGCGCCGTATCGGTGGGAGCGGGCGAGCCCGCGAAGAGGCCCGTCCTGAAAACATAAAATTCAGATTTTTAAAAAATACATCTGAAAAATTCTATAAAAACAGGAAATTACCCTTTACAAGATTCCTGTTTCGGCACTATCTTCTGATCCAGGCCGCCACATCGGCCAACGTCGCTCGGACGGTTCCGGGCGCTTACGTACTCAGAGGAAGCCATGGCCAACCCAGGTTCGCCGCGCCGCTTTGCGCGCATCGATCGTCTCCCCCCTTACGTCTTCAACATCACTGCCGAACTCAAGATGGCTGCCCGCCGCCGCGGCGAGGACATCATCGACCTGAGCATGGGCAACCCCGATGGCGCCACGCCACCGCACATTGTCGAGAAGCTGGTGCAGGTCGCCCAGCGCGAAGACACCCACGGCTATTCCACCTCTCGCGGTATCCCGCGCCTGCGCCGGGCCATTTCCAACTGGTACAAGGAACGCTACGAGGTCGACATCGACCCGGAAAGCGAAGCCATCGTCACCATCGGCTCGAAGGAAGGCCTGGCGCACCTGATGCTGGCCACGCTCGATCAGGGCGATACGGTGCTGGTGCCCAACCCCAGCTACCCGATCCACATCTACGGTGCGGTAATCGCCGGGGCCCAGGTGCGTTCGGTGCCGCTGGTGCCGGGCGTGGACTTCTTCAACGAGCTGGAGCGGGCCATTCGCGAGTCGATCCCCAAGCCGAAGATGATGATTCTTGGCTTCCCGTCCAACCCCACCGCGCAATGCGTCGAGCTGGATTTCTTCGAGCGCGTGGTGGCCCTGGCCAAGCAGTATGGGGTTCTGGTGGTGCATGACCTGGCCTATGCCGACATCGTCTACGACGGCTGGAAAGCACCGTCGATCATGCAGGTGCCGGGGGCCAAGGACATCGCCGTGGAATTCTTTACCCTGTCCAAGAGCTACAACATGGCCGGCTGGCGGATCGGCTTCATGGTCGGCAACCCGGAGCTGGTCAGTGCCCTGGCGCGGATCAAGAGCTACCACGACTACGGCACCTTCACCCCGCTGCAGGTAGCCGCCATCGCTGCGCTGGAAGGCGACCAGCAATGCGTTCGCGACATTGCCGAACAGTACCGTCAGCGCCGCAACTTGCTGGTGAAAGGGCTGCACGAGCTGGGCTGGATGGTCGAGAACCCCAAGGCCTCGATGTACGTGTGGGCGAAGATCCCGCCGGAGTACGCGCACCTGGGTTCGCTGGAGTTTGCCAAGAAGCTGCTGGCCGAGGCCAAGGTGTGCGTATCGCCGGGAATCGGCTTCGGTGACTACGGTGATGACCACGTGCGCTTCGCCCTGATCGAGAACCAGGACCGCATTCGCCAGGCGATCCGCGGAATACGGCAGATGTTTCGGGCCGATGGCCTGGCCCGCAGGTAATTTTTGTCGGGGCTGCAAAGCAGCCCCGATTCCGCAGCAGGGGCGAGCTTTCCGCCTGCGTTCCCTCCGTAGGTGAATCTATCTTCAGCACTCATTTCTCACTACAGAGCCTGCCCATGAGTGTTTTCACCGCTTATTTCTGCGGTACCGGCTCCCACCGCTTCGATCACGCCAACCCCAACTTCTGGAACGGCGAGCTGGTATCTACCCTGGCCAGCAACGATCAAGGCCGCGAGTTCGCCCACTGGATCGCCGTGGATGGCCCCGGCAGCGGCAACCTGCAGGATGACAACCTGTTCGTCGAGCCCGGCGGCTATTTCAACTGGACCGGCCAGCTGTTTGGGCGTGGCTGGGAAGAGAACGTCAACCATGTGCTGCAGGTGATCAAAGGCGAAAGCAACTGGCAGCGTACCAAGCTGAGCGAGCAAGACTACCAGCGCCTGAAGGAGGCCGGGGTTCCTGTTCCGGACCCTTCCTCCACCGCGTCCTGGTTCTGGCGCACCTATGACTATGGTGACCGCCACCCGACGCCCCAGGAACTGCAGGAACGGATCATCAGCATGTTCCGCAAGCCGCCATTCCGACTCAGGTCAATCTGGTTGGCTGGAGCAGGGGAGGGATAAGCTGCCACATGCTGGCCAATGCCATGGCTCAGGACCCGGTGTTGCGTGGCGTACCCGTGAACATCTTCACCATCGATCCGGTGCCCGGGGTCGGCAATGTCCAGGCCGAGCGCGTGACCTTGGCGGATAACGTCAGAGAATACGTAGGTTTCTACTCGCGCGATGAGTGCTCCAAAGGTTTTGCCTGTGTGATTCCTTCGGTCGCCAGCGGGACGCAGACCAGCATCTACCCCATGCCAGGCCGCCATGCCACGCTCGTCGGCAACGCATCGGCGGATGGTGCCGGTGTCGGCGAGGTGCTGGTAGAACCGGGGCTGATCGTTCGTCACTTCGCCGAGGTCTGCCTCACCCGCTGGGGGACGCAGCTCGACAAGCGCCTGGCCCTGGACGACAGCCAGTTGATGAAATAAAACCAGGTGATGGCGGCAGCGGATAGCCAATATCAGGCCATGCGCAGCAAGTCCTACACCGTAATCACCGAGGGTGAGACGAACGACCGCATGGTGCACTGCGGCGAAGCGTGCACCTACTTCAGCAAAGTGCAGGGCGGTGATTATGACCCGAGCGCAGGGCTTGCTCTGCAGCGCGTGGATGCCGCGACCTACAAGGCGATCTGCTGACAAGAACGGGCGATCGGCACCGCTGCCGGTCGCCTTTGGCAGGCCGCCGGATCAGCGGCAAATATTTTTGCGTTGCCCCCCTATCCAGCAGCCCCGGCTTGGATTGAAAATGGCGCCGCGGGCCAGCCCCGATAACAACAACCTTCCCTCCGTGCCATCATGTCCGAATATAACCCTTGCCTTGACTGCGGCGCCTGCTGCGGGTACTTCCGTGTGTCCTTCTTCTGGGGCGAATGCCAGTCTTCCGGCGGCCTGGTACCGGACGACCTGGTGGTACAGATCAATCCCACCCGTGTTGCCATGATCGGCACCGACGCCAAGCCCTGCCGCTGTATCAGCCTGCAGGGCGAGATCGGCCAGCAGGTGGCATGTACCATCTACGCCAACCGCTCCAGCCCCTGCCGCGAGTTCGAAGCGTCGTGGGTGGGTGGGGTACACAACCCCAGCTGTGACGATGCGCGGGCGGCATATGGGCTGCCACCGCTGACACCGCCAGGGGCCAATGAGCCGCATTGGCCGGATGACGGCGCCGAGGTGGCCTGAGCGCCAGCCTGCGCGGGCCACCCGGATGCCTGAACCGTGCGCTTGACGTTAAACTGTCATTTCCCCAGCCATGGACAGGAGATCCGGCGTGACCCCACCCCGCAGTTTCCCCAGTGACCTCTGCCTGGACAGCCCGCGTCTGCAATTGCGCCCCATGCGCCATGCCGATGCAGCGCAATGGCTGGCGATCATGGCCGACCCCGAGGTCATGCGCTATTGGCATCATGCGCCCTGGCAAGACCTGGCCGAAGCCGAAAGCGCCCTGGCCGCCGATCGTGAAGCCTATGCCAACGGTGACCAGCTCAAGCTGGGCATGTACCGGCGCGACAACGGTGAACTGATCGGCATGGTCCAGCTGTTCAACATCGACGATGTCTCGCGTCGTGGCGAGATCGGTTATTGCCTGGCCAGCGCAATGCAGGGCCGAGGCTACATGGACGAGGCGCTGACCTGCTTCATCGACTACCTCGCCCACACCCTGCACATGCGCCGCCTGGAAGGCGAAATCGACCCACGAAACCAAGGCTCGGCACGTACCCTCGAACGCCAGGGCTTCGTGCTCGAAGGTACCCTGCGCGCGCGCTGGTGCGTGGCTGGCGAGCTGTCCGATTCCGGTATCTATGGCCTGCTGCTGGAGCCGCCGGTTGCCTGACCGCATGACATCCCATCGAAGGTTTGGAAGCGGGGCAGGGGCTGGGTTATGGTCACAGCCTGTTCCTTTCCCCAGGTATGCCCCTTGCCCGTTTTCTACCTGAGCGCCAGCTTGCTGCTGTACCTGCTCGCACTGTTCTTCGATGGCGCGCTGATGAGTGGCGACCGTCACATGCCCGCCTTGCAGATGCTGTTGTATGGGCCATGGGGCCTGCCTTTCGGCATGTATCAGTGGTTCGCCAACCCATTGCTGGCGCTGGCGATCCTGGCCCATCGACGGTTCCGCCGGCTGGCGCTCCTGGCCGGCCTGGTTGCGCTGTACCTGGCTGCCAGCAGTTTCGGAATTGACCGCTTGCCGGACAACCAGAGCTACGCGTTTCATGAGCGTACCGGCTTTGGTGCCGGGTTCTACCTGTGGCTGGCGGCGATGATGGTGTTCTGCCTGGGGCAGGCCGGGTATTGCTGGAAGGCGCGCAGTGCCGCCGATATGCCGGGTTGGAGCTGGCTGGACGTGGTGCTGGTTGCGGCGTTGGGCGTGGCGTTCTATGCCGCGACGCAGATGCCGACGTTGCACTTTGAGCCGGGCAGGGTGCTGATGCCGCAAGCGCAGCCGCAGACGCTTTGAAACCCATAAGGAGAGTTTGCATGATCAAGCATTACCTGACCGGCCTGGCATTGGCCTGCGCGCTGCCATCGGCAATGGCCGATGACTACACGGCGGCCTATGGCAAGTGCATGGACAAGGCGTCCAGCACCGTGGCCATGAATGAATGCATCAAGGCTGAAACGCAAGTGCAGGACCAGCGCCTGAACCGCGTGTACAAGCAACTGATGGGCAAGCTCGATGCCGGGCAGCAGAAGCGCCTGCGGGATGTGCAGCGCACGTGGCTGGCTTACCGCGATGGCAATTGCCAGTTCCATGTGCAGGCCAGTGGCGGGACCATGGCGGTACTGGAAGGTGGTACATGCCTGATGGACATGACCCGTGATCGCGCAGCGGAGCTGGAGCGGGTGCTCAGCCCGGGGCAGTAAGGCCGCCTGATTTGGCCTCTTCGCGGGTGAAGCCGCTGCCACAGGTACACAGACCGCTCGCGAACTCGGTTCTCTGCGCGACAGCGCAGCCCAAAGGATTGGGCGATCTCCCACATGCACTGCGCAGGCCCTGAGGGCGGCGCGGGTGGTGTGAGAGCAACTGTCTTGCCCAATTTCCAAAAGCTAGCGCGATTCCTGTGGGAGCGGGCATGCCCGCGAACACCGGCGCAGCCGGTGCCCGCCACCGCGTCGCCTGCTTCGCGGGCTTGCCCGCTCCCACAGGTGACGGCGCAGTCCCAAGGTTCACGCTGTACCTGTGGGAGCAGGCTTGTTCCCACATGTACTGCGCAGGCCCTGAGGGCAGCGCGGGCGGGTGAGAGCAACTGTCTTGCCCAATTTCCAAAAGCTAGCGCGATTCCTGTGGGAGCGGGCGTGCCCGCGGACACCGGCGCAGCCGGTGCCAGCCACCGCGTCGCCTGCTTCGCGGGCTTGCCCGCTCCCACAGGTGACGGCGCAGTCCCAAGGTTCACGCTGTACCTGTGGGAGCAGGCTTGTACCCACATGTACTGCGCAGGCCCTGAGGGCGGCGCGGGTGGGGTGAGAGCAACTGTCCTGCCCAATTTCCAAAAGCTAGCGCGATTCCTGTGGGAGCGGGCATGCCCGCGAACACCGGCGCAGCCGGTGCCAGCCACCGCGTCGCCTGCTTCGCGGGCTTGCCCGCTCCCACAGGGGACGGCGCAATCCCGAGGTTCACGCTGTACCTGTGGGAGCAGGCTTGTCGTGGCGATGAACCGCGGCGATGGGGCGCGAAGCGGCCTCGGTGCTACTTGCGCGGTTCGCGTAGCGCCCGGGCCTTGAGGTACTCGCGCACTTCCACGGCATCCCCGGCAAACTCGATACGCTCGGCCTTGGCTGCGCGCTGGTAGGCGTACATCGGGTCGTAGTACTCGTTCAGCAAGCCTTCGATCCAGCCTCGATGCAAGTCCACCGCACCGCTGCGCTGCTGCTCCTCAAGGGCCAGGCGGAGGATTTCCGACAGCCGCTGATAGCGCTCTCCGCCCAAGCGCTTGTGGATGTTGGCCATGCTCTGCAGCATGCGTTCGGTGAACAGCCGAGGGCCGTCTTCTTCGCCATGCACACTGACGAACTCGGCGCTGAGGTTGATCACGTAGTCGCGCAGAATCCGTTCCACCCGGTTGGCGAAGCTGTCTTCCAGCCATACCAGCGGATACTGCTGCATACCCTGGTACAGCTCCAGCGGCACCGTGCAACTGCCTACGATGCGGCCTTCATCTTCCAGTACGAACTGCTCGATGCCACGGGCGCGCTTCTTCAGCACGTCGATGGCCAACGTGTTTTCGAAGTCGATCTGCGCCGGCTGCGCAGTGGCGCGTTTGCCGAAGCTGGAGCCGCGATGGTTGGCGTGGCCTTCCAGGTCGAGCACATTGTCCAGTTGGTGCAGCACATCGGTCTTGCCGGTGCCGGTCAGGCCGCCAACCAGCACGAAATCACATTGCACCACTGCCTGCTGAGTGGTTTCCAGCAGGAAGGTCCGCATGGCCTTGTAGCCACCTTTGACCCGCGGGTAATGGATACCCGCTTCATCACGCAGCCAGCCCTGCACGATCTGCGAGCGCAAGCCACCACGGAAGCAGTACAGGTAACCCTCCGGGTGAGCCTGGGCAAACGCCGCCCAGGCCTCCAGGCGGGCTTGTCTGGTGGCGCCACTGACCAACTGGTGGCCCAGGGCGATGGCGGCGGCCTGGCCCTGTTGCTTGTAGCAGGTACCGACCTTCTGCCGCTCCTGGTCGGTCATCAGTGGCAGGTTGATAGCGCCCGGGAAGGCGCCTTTGGCGAATTCGACAGGTGCGCGCATGTCCATCATCGGCACGTCATCGAGGAACAGCTGGCGGAAGTCGGTGCAGTCGGAGCGCATCAGATCACCTCGACCGCATGGCTCTGTCGCTCGACCAACCGGCCGATCGCTGCCAATTGCAGGCCCAGCCCGGCGGCTTCGGCGAGGAACTCGGCTTCCCCGTCCGGGGTGACCGCCACCAGCAGGCCGCCGCTGGTTTGCGGGTCGCACAGCAGGTGCTTCTGGTCTTCAGTGAGGGGGCCGATCTTGTGCCCGTAGCTGTCGAAGTTGCGCAGGGTACCGCCGGGGATGCAGCCCTCGGCCAGGTAGTATTCGACACTCGGCAGCCGCGGCACCGCTGCGTAGTCGAGATGCGCGGTGAGGCCACTGCCTTCGGCCAGTTCCACCAGGTGGCCGAGCAGGCCAAAGCCGGTGACATCGGTCATCGCCTTGACCCCGTCCAGCTTGCCGAAGCGGCTGCCGGGGGTATTGAGGGTGCACATCCAGTCACGGGCCAGGCCTTGGTCCTGCGCGCGCAGTTTGGCCTTTTTCTCGGCAGTGGTGAGAATGCCGATGCCCAGCGGCTTGGTCAGGTACAGGCGGCAGCCGGCGCTGGCGGTATCGTTGCGCTTGAGGTGGCGCTTGTTCACCACGCCAGTGACGGCCAGGCCGAAGATCGGCTCGGGGGCATCGATGGAGTGGCCGCCGGCCAGCGGGATGCCGGCTTCGGCGCACACCGCACGGCCACCGCGAATCACTTCGCGGGCCACTTCCGGCGGCAGCACGTTGACTGGCCAGCCGAGGATGGCGATGGCCATCAGCGGGTCGCCGCCCATGGCATAGATGTCGCTGATGGCGTTGGTGGCGGCGATGCGGCCAAAGTCGTACGGGTCATCGACGATTGGCATGAAGAAGTCGGTGGTCGAGACCACGCCGCGTTCGTCGTCCAGCGCATACACGGCAGCGTCGTCGCGCGAGGCGTTGCCGACCCACAGCTTCGGGTCCAGGGCCTGGGCGCCGCTTTCGGCGAGGATCACATCCAGCACCTTGGGGGAGATCTTGCAGCCACAGCCGGCACCATGGCTGTACTGGGTCAGGCGAATCGGCTCGCTCATGTGTACCTCGGCAGGTCAAATTATTGCGCGATTGTAGCAAAGCTGGCCTTTGCGCCCGCGCCTCTTATAATTCCCGTGGTCGGCGCAAAGGGCCGGCCTTTCCCCGCTATTGAACCGGAGAACACCCATGCTCAAACGCCCACTGGCGCTCGCCGCCGGCCTCGTGCTGTCCTGCTGTGCCGTTGTCGTCCAGGCTGCTGAAACCCTGCGGGTCAGCGCCATTCCCGACGAAGCGCCGACCGAACTGCAGCGCAAGTTCAAGCCGTTGGGCGAATACCTGGCCAGGCAGCTGGGCATGGAAGTGAAGTTCGTACCGGTTGCCGACTACCCGGCAGTGGTCGAGTCGCTGGCCTCCGATCGCCTCGACCTGGCCTGGCTGGGTGGTTTCACCTTCGTCCAGGTACACCTGAAGGACCCGACCGCCACGCCGCTGGTACAGCGTGAGCAGGATGCTCAGTTCACCTCCAAGTTCATCACCGCCAACCCCGACGTGAAAAGCCTGGCCGACCTCAAGGGCAAGTCGTTTGCCTTCGGTTCCATCTCGTCCACCTCGGGCAGCCTGATGCCGCGTTACTTCATGCTCAAGCAGGACAACATCAAGCCTGAAGACTACTTCAGCCGAGTGGCCTATTCCGGCGCCCACGATGCCACGGTGGCCTGGGTGCAAGCCGGCAAGGTCGATGGCGGCGTGCTCAACGCCAGTGTCTGGCAGAAGCTGGTCGATGCCGGCAAGGTCGATACCGCCAAGGTGAAGGTGTTCGCCACCACCCCGACCTACTTCGACTACAACTGGACCGTGCGCGGCAACATGGACCCGGCGCTGAAGGAAAAGATCAAGAAGGCATTCCTCGACCTCGACCCGGCCAACCCGGAGCACAAGGCCATTCTGGACCTGCAGGCCGCCAGCCGCTTCATCGAAACCAAGCCTGAGAACTACGTGGGCACCGAGCAGGCTGCACGCGAGGCCGGCCTGCTCAAGTGACAGACTCTTGTGAAGTGGCCATTCAGCTGCACGGCGCCGGCCTGCGCCATGGCCAGGTGCGTGCGCTTGATGCGGTGAACCTGCGTATCTGCCAGGGCGAACGCGTCGCCATCATCGGGCCGTCGGGGGCAGGCAAGTCCAGTTTGCTGCACCTGATGGCCACGGCAATCCAGCCCAGCAGCGGGCGCCTGGAGTTGCTCGGTAAGCAGCCCTGGGCGTTGTCCGCCAGGGCACGGCAGCGCCTGCGTGCGCGGGTTGGCCTGGTGCATCAGGCGCCGCCGTTGCCGCCGCGCCAGCGGGTGGTGACGGCGGTGCTGGCCGGCCGCCTGGGGCAGTGGGGCGTGCTGCGAGGCTTGCTCAACCTGTTGTACCCGAGCGATGTGCCTGGCGCGCGCCAGGCCCTGGCCGAGTTGGGGCTGGCCGACAAACTGTTCGTGCAGTGTGGGCAATTGTCCGGCGGCCAGTTGCAGCGCGTGGGCATTGCCCGGGCGTTGTACCAGCAGCCGCACGTGTTGTTGGCCGATGAGCCGGTGTCGGCCATGGACCCAGTGCTGGCTGACCACAGCCTGGCCTTGCTCAACCGTCACGCCCAGGCCAATAGCGTGACCCTGGTGGCCAGCCTGCACGCGGTGGAACTGGCGCTGGCGCACTTTCCGCGAGTGATTGGAATTCGCGACGGGCAGGTGGTGTTCGACTGCCCGGCGCAAGCGGTGACCGAGCAGTTGCTCGATGCGCTGTATGCCAACGAACAGCTGGTGCCGGCGCCGCCACAGGGGCCGACGCTGACTGTGCAGATTCCGCGATGCTGAAGGCTGACGCGCGCGACCCGGCCTTGCCGCCGAGGTTGCTGCTGGCCCTGCTGGCGGTACTGGTGTTGTGGCCGGGCGTGCAATTGAGCGAGCTGAACCCGGGGGTGCTGCTACAAGCGCAGAACCGCCAGCAGATCGCCAGTTTTACCAGCGCCTTCTGGCCGCCGGCTCACACTGCTGACTTCCTGGCGCTGCTGTATGAAGCCACCTTGCAGACCCTGGCTGTGGCCACCGCCGGGATGGCGTTGGCCTTGTTGCTGGCGGTCCCGGCCGGGCTGCTGGCCAGCCGGGCCCTGTCCTTGCGCGCGGCCTCGCGTGGTGGTCATGCCGGGCTGTGGTCACGCATGCTGCGCCTGCCGGTGCGCTGGCTGCTGATATTCCTGCGCAGCGTGCCGGAAATCGTCTGGGCGTTGCTGTTCGTGCGGGCTGTCGGGCTGGGGCCGACGGCCGGTGTGCTGGCTATCGCCATTACTTACAGCGGCATGCTCGGCAAGGTCTACGCCGAAATCTTCGAGTCGGTCGACCAGCGCCCGGCCCATGCGCTGCTGCAGGCGGGCAGTAGCAGGTTGGCGGCGTTTCTCTACGGCATCCTGCCCAGTGCTGCATCGGAAGTGGTGTCGTATACCGTGTATCGCTGGGAATGTGCGGTGCGGGCCTCGGTGGTGATGGGCTTCGTCGGTGCCGGTGGGCTGGGGCAGCAGATCGACCTGTCGATGCGCATGTTCGCGGGGGCGGAAGTGGCGAGCATGCTGCTGACGTTCCTGGTGCTGGTGATGCTGGCCGACCTGCTCAGCCGCTTGCTGCGCTGGAGGCTGGCATGAACCGGGCGCTCAACCTGCTGCTGCTCGGGGCCATAGTCGCCGCGGTGGTCGCCTCGTTCGCATACCTTGAGCTGGACTGGCAAGCGCTGTTCGGCAATGGCGGGCTGGGGCAGATGGGGGAATATGCCGGGCGTTTTCTGCACCCGGACCTGTCAGCCGGGCACCTGTCCGCGGTCGCGCATGGCGCCTTGGAGACCTTGGCCATGTCCGGCCTGGGCACGTTATTGGCGATGTTGCTGGGCCTGATGCTGGCGCTACCGGCCGCGGGCCGCTTCGGTTGGCCGCTGCAGGGCTGTGCGCGGTTGCTGCTCAATGCCCTGCGGGCCATTCCGGAGCTGGTGTGGGCCGCGCTGACGGTATTGGCGGCCGGGTTGGGGCCCAATGCCGGTACCCTGGCCCTGGCGCTGCACACCGCCGGGGTGCTGGGGCGGCTGTTTGCCGAGGCCCTGGAGAACGCGCCAGCGGAGCCGGCGATGGCCATCCGCTTGCTGGGTGGCAGCCAGCTGGCGGCGTTCTGCTTCGGCACCTTGCCCAACCTGTGGCCGCAGTTGCTGGCCTACAGCTTGTACCGCTGGGAAAACAACATCCGCATGGCCAGTGTGCTGGGGTTCGTCGGGGCGGGTGGCTTGGGGCAGATGCTGTATACCACCTTGAGCCTGTTCCAGGAGGCCCAGGCCAGCACGGTGATCATGGGCATGCTGGTGCTGGTGTTGCTGGTGGATGCCTTGAGTGATGTGTTGCGCCAGCGCTACGTGCGCGCCTGATCGGTAGCCGGGGGCTGCTCTCCAGGCTGGCGCTGTAGGAGCGGATTTATCCGCGAAGCAGGCGACGCGGTGGCTGGCACCGGCGGTGCCGGTGATCGCGGCTGAAGCCGCTCCTACAAGGATCGCGCAGGGGTTTAGGACCCGAGCAAGGCAGATGCTTGCGTAGTATCGGAATCGTTCACGCACCAACCACTTCGGCACATTGCGCTTCCCGCTGCATCGACTCCAGGTTGCGCTCGATCGTCTCGCAAATGCTGTCCATCTGGATCTGGTGCTCACTGAAGCGGAACGGGCTCTGCAAGTCTGTTCCGATCCGCTCGATCGCCAGTAGCATGAACCCCACCACCGTCGACGCCAGCGGGGTGAACCAACCCAGCGACTCTACCAGCCCCACCGGCACGATCAGGCAGAACAGGGTGATGAACAGCCGCGGGAAATACACATAGGGGTAGGGGAGCGGGGTGTTGGCGATCCGCTCCATGCCACCCTGGGCATTGGACAGGTCTACCAGCGTCGACTCCAGGCGCGCCAGGCGAATGCTGTCCAGCCGTCCGGCCTGGTACTCCCGCGCCAGCAGGGCCGCCGAGCCGCTGAGGATGTCGTTGGCGAAGTTGTTCGAGCGGTTGCGCCGTTCGAACTCTGCGGGCGGGATGAAGGCCATCAGCTCATCCGGACAGCTCTCGCCCTTCAGGTGCGCCGCCAGGCAGTTCACATAGGCGATATGCCGACGCAGCAGGGTGGCCTTGACCGGGTTGAGTGCATCATCCGGGTCGTCGATCAAGGTCAGGGTCTGCCGGGCGAAGCTGCGCGAACTGTTGACCAGCGCCCCCCACAACGTGCGTGCCTCCCACCAGCGGTTGTAGGCGCTGCTGTTGCGAAAACTCACCAGCACCACCAGCGCAGAACCCAGCAAGGTCAACGGGATCAGCGGCAGGGTGAACTTGCTGTTGAAGAACAGCATGAAGTCGATGGTGACCAGCACATCCCAGATCAGCAGCCAGAACAGCGACCAGCCGATATAACCGATGGTCTTCACGGCCAGGCGGTACTTGCGGAGGATGATGTCTTTCACGCGGGGTACCTCGAGAATGGGCAGATGCAGGATCCGACGTCGAGGTAGGGCGAAGGTTCGGCGGGGGATTGTTGCAAGGGATTTTGTAGCTGTCGGATGGAGGAAATCATCCGAGCGCTTGGCCATATCGCTCGGGCACGAGGGATGACACAGATCGCAACCCAGAGCGGGTTGGGCAGAGAAAGCCTGTACAAGGCGCTGAGCCCAGGCGCAAAGCCTCGCTTTGACACTGTGCTGAAAGTCATTCGTGCCTTGGTGTGGATCTTCTCGTCCAGCCCCACGCATTGCCACGCTGACTCAGCCGGGCTGAGTCAACAGCTGTTTCATCTGCACCAACGCCACTCGCGAGCCATCCCACGCCTGCCGCTCCTCGATACCGAACGGCACGAAGCCCAGCTGTGGATAAAGCAGCAGGCCCGCGGTGTTGTGGTTGAAGCACGACACCCACACCTCCCGGGCTGCGAACTGTTGGCGGGCCAGTTCGATCATGGCCGTTACCAGGTACCGCGCCACGCCGTGGCCGCGTGCTGCGGGGGCCACGACCACATTGCCCAGGGCGCACACGCCGCCGTGTTCGGCCTTGTAGAAGTTGGCGAAGGCCAGCACCGTGCCGTTGCCTTCCACCACCGTGGAACCGCTGCGTTGGGCGATGGCATCGCTCAATTGCGCGGGGGTGAGGGGATAGGTGGCTTTGGGGAACATATAGAACAATTCGGCCGGGCTTTGCGGGAAGCTGCAGATTGCAGGGATGTCGTCGGGCCGTACCGGGCGGTGGGTGAGGTGCATGGCGAGTCCTTGTGTGCTGGCTGATCGGGCCTCTTCGCGGGCAAGCCCGCTCCCACAGGGTTGGCGCAGTATCGGTGTGGGCGGCTAGGCGCGCGAAGGCACATTCTGCCCCACGACAGGTCAATGCTCACTGTTTGCGAAACTATTTCCCCGCTTGGTTCGGGTTGGCGTTTCGCAGCAGCTCTTTGCGCAACTTACCGGGAGACATGCCGAACAGGTTCTGGAAATGCCGAATGAAGTGGGGCGCATCGGCAAAGCCGCATTCAAAAGCGATCTCGCCGATATGTCGATCCGAGCTGATGAGCAGCCAGCGGCCAAACCTGAGGCGAACCTGGCGATAGAACTGGGCCGGAGTGCTACTGGTTTCAGCAACGAACAGCCGCTCCAGCTGGCGTTTGCTGGTCCCGACCAGGTTGGCGATGGCGTCGATAGCCAAAGGCTCGGTCATGTGCTTTTCCATCAGCATCACGGCTTCGTGCAGGCGCCGGTTCGAAGAGCTGGCGTAGCCCAGCGCCTTGCGCCGGTCGACGAAACTGCCAGAGCTGCTTTTCGCGACGGTCATCTGGTGCACCACCTTGCCGGCCCGATCCGGGCCGCAATGCAGCCCGACAAGATGGATGGCCAACTCGATCACCGAGATGCCCCCTGCACAGGTGATGCGATCCTTGTCGATGAGGAAGTCACTGTTGCTGACAAAGCGCAACCGGGGGAACAGGCGTTTCCAGTCGTCGCAATGGTAGGCATGCACGCAAGCGGTACGCCCCTCCATCAGGCCATGGCGTGCGAGCACGAAGCTGCCCGTGCACAGCCCGATCAATGGTACGCCAGCGGCAGCCGCCTGATGCAGGAATGCCGGATAAGTCTTCGGCGCTGTCTCCAGGTAGTCCAGTAACCCACCAATCACCACGATGTAGTCGAATTGATGAGGGTCGCTGAGTTCACTGTCGATGGGTACATCCAGCCCGCAACTGGAAACGACCCTTTGCCCAGGGCTACCGAGAACATTCCATCGGCAGCGTATCGGGCGGCTCTGATCGCCGGTGTCGGCAGCATGTCGCAACGCATCGGTCAGCCCCGAGAGAGACAGCAAGGGGAAGCGCGGCCATAGCACGATCCCGATAGACAACTCGGTGGTGCCGCGCCGGCTTGGCGGATGCCGTGCCTGACCCTTGTCGAGTGCTTCCACGAGGCTTGCGCTGGAGGCGTTGGGCAGCACATCTCCGAAATGTCGCAAATGTTCAATCATTCCTGCAAACCATCCAACCAGTTATGCCGCTGATCACCATACGATGAGCGCCTGCCCAACACCATGCTGTTCATAGAAAAACAATCAAGGAGCACGTGATGCAGAAGCCCAATGTTCAACGCTTTTCCAGTATCTGCGCGGGTTTGCTGGTATCCATGCTGGCCTCGTTACCGGCATTCGCACTGGAAACGGTAGAGCCGGGAAGCCTGACTATCGCCTTCACCGGGGACATGCCAGGGACCGGTTATCAAGACAGCCGGATGGTCGGCTACGACGGTGAAATCCTTCAACAAATTTCCGAGAAGCTGGGGTTGAAGGTCAAACCTGCCTTGATGGACTGGGCCAGCACCATCGCCTCGGTACAAGCCAACCGCGTGGATGTCATGGCCGGCACCATGGGCTGGACCGCGCAACGCGCGAAGATCATGACCGTGAGCGACCCGATTCACTATTTCAAGAACGGCATCACCCAGACCGACAAGACCAACTGGAGCAGCCTCAAGGATCTGCAGGGCAAGAAGGTCGGCACCATCACGGGTTTTTCGTTCATCCCGGAGATGCGCAAGATCGAAGGGTTGCAAGTCGCGCTGTACGACACTTCCGACGCTGCAGTGCGTGATCTGCTGGCCGGGCGCATCGATGCAGTGATTGGCGACCCTCCAGTCATGCAGTACGCCATTTTCCGCAACCCACAATGGCAGCTGCGCTTCAACGCGTTCACCGACAACGATCCGAAGTTTCCCCTGCTGACCGGCCTGGGGCAGGTGGTGTACGGCTTCAACAAAGAGGCCAGCCCGCAGCTGGTGGCCGCTGTCAACGAGCAGATCCAGACCCTCTGGAAAAGCTGTGAAATGCGCAAGATCGGTGCCCGCTACGGCCTGACCCAGGATGTCTGGTATGTGCCGCAAGGCAGCAACCTGAGGGTGGGTGTAGACCGCCCGGCGGACTGGCAACTGCCTGGCTGCAAGTGAGCGCTTGAGCGGATGAATCGGCCCCGTGCCGGTTCATCGCCATACCTATAACAATAAAGAGGTTAACCAAGATGTCGACCCCGTCCGAACCTGCGTTGCTGCGCGTGCATGACCTGCACAAGAGTTATGGTGATCTGGAGGTGCTCAAGGGCATCAACCTGGAGTTGAAAGCCGGGGAAACGCTGTCGTTGATCGGCCCCAGCGGGTCGGGCAAGTCCACTTGCCTGCGCTGCATCAATTACCTGGAAAAACCCACCCGGGGCGATATCTGGCTGGGCGACGAGTTGATCGGCCAGGTCAAGGACGGCAAGCGCATACGCCTGATGAGTGACCGGGAAATGGCCCCGCAGCGTCGCGAGATCGCGATGGTGTTCCAGCTGTTCTACCTCTGGCCACATTTGACCGTGCGCGACAACGTCGCACTGGGGCCGATCAAGGCGCAGGGCATGCCGCGCAAGCAGGCCTACGAGCTGGCTGATGCCATGCTGGAAAAGGTCCACCTGCGGCACAAGGCCGAGGTCTATCCCGAGCAGTTGTCAGGCGGCCAGCAACAGCGGGTGGCGATCGCCCGCGCGTTGGCCCAGCAACCCAAAGTCATCCTGTTCGACGAGCCGACCTCGGCACTGGACCCCGAGCTGGTGGGGGAAGTCCTGGCCGTGATTCGTGAGCTGGCGCAAGAGGGCCGCACCATGATCATGGTGACCCATGAAGTGCGCTTCGCCCGGGACGTGGCGGACCGGGTGATTTTCATGGACGGTGGCCACATTGTCGAGCAAGGGCCTTCGGCGCAGGTAATCGACAGCCCGCGTCATGAGCGTACCCGCAGTTTTCTTGGGCGCATGGCCATGGAGGGCGCTTGATGGCGAACTTCGAGGTGTTTCTCGGGCTGTTGCCCCTGTTGTTGAAAGGCGCGCTCACCGCCCTGGAAATCGCGCTGTGTGCCTTGCTGCTGGCGAGTGCCGGCGGCGTGGTATTGGCTGTGATGCTGACGTTCAGTCGGTCACGGCTGCTGCATGGCGTGATCGGCTGCTTCATCGAGTGGATGCGCAATGTGCCAGCGCTGGCACATCTGTTCCTGATCTATTTCGGCCTCTCCTACCTCGGCATCAACCTGCCCGCGTGGCTGGCCGCCATCGTTGGCCTGAGCCTGGTCGGCAGTGCGGTGCTGGCCGATATCTTCCGTAGCGGCTTGCAGTCGCTGCATGTCGGCCAGCATGAAGCCGGGTTGGCTGTCGGCCTGAGCCGGATGCAGATTCTACGCTGCATTCTCTTGCCCCAGGCCCTGCGCGTGACCTTGCCAGCGTTCGCCAACTACGTCACGCAGTTGATCAAGGACACTTCAATTGCCTCGGCCATCGCCGTGCCGGAGATCATGTTCCTGGCGCGCAATCTGGTGACCTCGACCTTCCAGACGTCACTGATCTATCTGGCGGTGATGTGCATCTATGCCGCGATGATCCTGCCGATCGGTGTCGGGTTCATTCGCCTCGAACGTCATCTGGGGAGTGCGCGATGATCGGTTTCTTCCAGCAATACCCGGAGTACTGGAGCGACTGGAGCGCTCGCCTGTTGCTCGGTGCACGGATCACTGCCGAACTGTCGCTGATCGGCTTCGCCCTGGCGCTGGTCCTGGGCGCGTTGTTGGTCTGGGCGCTGCGAAGCCCCAACGGTATTCTCAAGCGCCTGGCCGCGTTGTTCATCCAGAGCATGCGTGCAGTACCGCTTCTGGCGTTGCTGCTGGCCCTGTATTTCGCCCTGCCCAGCCTGGGGTTGACCTTGTCCGGCTATTGGGCCGGAGCCATCGGCCTGGGCTTGCAGGGCGCCGCGTACGTTGCGGAAATCCTCCGTGGTGGCCTGGATTCGCTGCATCGCGGCCAGCGCGAAGCCGCTATCGCCATCGGCCTGACGCCGCTGAAAGCGTTTACCGCGGTCATCCTGCCGCAAGTGTTTCGGGTCATATTGCCGCCCCTGCTCAACGCTTACGTGTCGATTCTCAAGGACAGCTCGTTGTGCGCCCTGATTGCCACCGATGAGTTGATGCTGGCAGCGCGGGCCATCGCTTCGGAAACCTTCCTGCCAATGCATGTGTTCCTGCTGGTGGGGCTGTTCTATTTCGTTATTGCCTTCCCTCTTTCACTGCTGTCGCGGGTGCTTGAAAAGCACGTTTCACGCGGCCGTAAAACCGTGCGAGGTTGAACCTATGAACACCATGGATCAGGTAACTTTCCACAGCATCGGCCAGTTGCAGCAGGCGCTGCAGGCCGGCGCGCTGACCAGCGAAGCGCTGGTGCGTGCGCAGCTGGCGCGTATCGAGCGCTTCGACGAGCAATTGAATGCCTATGTCGAAGCCTATCCCTCGCGTGCGTTGAACGCCGCCATTGCCGCAGATCGCCAGCGTGCATCCGGCATCCACCTGGGGCCGTTGCATGGCATTCCGCTGGCGATCAAGGACTTGTTCGAGATCGAAGGCCAGGCCATCACCGGTGGCTCATTGGCGCAGGAACCGCGTGTTTCCAGGTTGACCGCCACTGCTGTGCAACGCCTGGAGCGTGCCGGTGCAATCATCCTTGGCAAGACCCACACCGTCGAATTCGCTTTCGGTGGCTGGGGCACCAATGCGGTGATGGGCACGCCCTGGAACCCGTGGGACCGTAACGTACATCACGCTCCGGGTGGTTCCAGCAGTGGTTCGGCAGTGGCTGTGGCCAGCGGCCTGGCGAGCGCGGCGTTGGGTACCGATACCGGCGGTTCGGTGCGGATTCCGGCGGGGATGTGCGGCTTGGTCGGGCTGAAGACCACGCGTGGCCTGGTCAGCCGCCATGGCTTGATCGAATTGTGCCCTTCGCTGGATTCGGTAGGGCCTATCACCCACACCGTTGAAGACGCGGCGTGGATGCTGGATGCCCTGTCGGGGCCAGACCCGCTGGACCCGGTTTCGGCCCGGGCGCCGGTATTCAGCGCCGCTGCCGGTCTCGAGCGGCCGGTAGCCGGTTTGCGTATCTGGGTGTTGCCGCAGGCGGAGCGCGCGCATATCGCTCCCGGCGTACTGAAGGCATACGACCAGGGGCTCAAGCAGTTGGCCGCGTTGGGCATGCAATTGGTCGAACAACCGCTGCCCACGTCGCTGGAGCAGTGCATGCGCATCGCTGGCGGGTTGATGAGTGCCGAAGGTTACGCCAACCTCGGGCGCTTGTTCGAGCGCGACGACCTGCGTTTCGACCCCCATGTCCAACGTCGCATACTCAGTGGTCGCGCCATCGACGCGGCGGCCTATATCCAGTTGCACCAGCAGCGCCGCGCCGCCCGGCAAGCCATGCAGGAGGCGATGAGCAACATCGACGCCTGCGTTTTCCCGACCAACGCCATTGGCAGTGTGCCGCTGGAAGAGGTCGACGAATATGGCACGCCGCTGGCCTTGCTGGGGCGCTTCGCCAACCTGTTGAACCTGTGCTCGGTGGCGCTGCCCATCGGCTTCGATGAAAAGCGTATGCCTGTCTCGATGCAGATTGTGGGGCCGGCCTTCGCCGAGGCGCTGGTTCTGCGCATCGGCCATGCCTATCAGCAGGTCAGCGACTGGCACACGCTACGGCCTGAGGGTTGGGCGTTGGCGGATAAAGCGGTGGCATGAGCCAAGTGACGGTCTGATATATCCCTGAGTATCACCCTGGCAGTGTTGAAAGTTGCGGGCGTTTCGAAGTTTTTTGACCCTGTGTTTAGTTTTTTGTCAGTGTCAGTAGTGTTTCTTGCTGCACGTCAAGTCAAGCCATTTTCTGCTTCTGTTAGTGGCTTGCGCAGGGTAATACATGGCTGTAAGCTTCGCCGCCCTCATCAGCTGTATTGTGTACCAGGAGTTGTATTGTATGCCTTTAACACGGACTGTTATTGCTCTTTCCTTGGCAATGATAATAGGGCAAGGGTATGTTCAGGCTGCGCCGTTGCTTGCGCTGGATAATGCGCAGTCTGAACAAGCCGTGGCAACCAGTAACGCCTGGGTAGAAGTTAACCAGGCGGTGTTTGAAAACAATATCCGTATGCTCCAGGGCACCTTGACGAATAAAGCGAAGCTGTGTGCCATTCTCAAGGCGGATGCCTATGGTCACGGTGTCGCTTTATTGATGCCGTCGGTCATGAAGATGGCGGTGCCCTGCGTGGGTGTTGCCAGCAATGAAGAGGCGCGAATCGTACGGGAAAGCGGGTTCAAGGGCGAACTTGTACGCGTGCGTACAGCGACGTTGGCCGAGGTGGAAGGTGCACTGCCGTACAACATGGAAGAGTTGGTCAGTGGCCTCGATTATGCACGGGAAATGGCCGCTATTGCTGAAAAGCACGGCAAGCGCCTGAAGGTCCACCTGGCTTTGAACGCGGGCGGCATGAGCCGTAACGGCCTTGAAATGGGGACTGACAAGGGGCGTCAGGAAGCCTTGGCGATCACGCGTCTGGCACCTCTGCAACTGGTCGGCATCATGACTCACTTCGCGGTGCAGGATAAGGAGGATGTCCGCCAAGGGCTCGATGCCTTCAATGAACAAACGGCCTGGCTGATAAAGACGGCCGGCATTGACAGAAACAAGATCACCCTGCATGCAGCAAATTCCTATGCAACGCTGGAAGTGCCAGAGTCGCATCTGGACATGGTGCGGGCCGGCGGTGCCTTGTATGGGATGATGCAACCATCGCATGCCCAGTACAAACCGGTCATGCAGGTCAAGTCCTATGTGGCTTCGGTTAACCAATACCCGAAAGGAAATACAGTCGGGTATGACCGAACCGTGACGCTGAGTCGGGATTCACGGCTGGCGAATATTCCAGTGGGTTTCTCGGATGGCTATCGTCGCGCGTTTACCAATAAAGGCATTGTTCTGGTAAATGGACAGCGTGCGCCAGTGGTGGGGAAAGTTTCCATGAATACCGTCATGGTGGACGTGACGGATATTCCGGCTGCGGCGGCTGGCGATCAAGTTGTGCTGTTCGGCAAACAGGGTGAACGTGAGATCAGCCAAGGTGAAATTGAAGCACTCAGCGGAACACTGCTGGTTGACCTGGCTACTGTGTGGGGAAGCAGCAATCCGCAAATGCTGGTGACGGATAAAACATCCGATTAAGCCACGAGAGCGCGAATCGCTACTGCGCTAATAACGTTGCGCAGTAGCGACCTCTGGCAGTGATGCATGCGGGTCACTGCCGCGCCCTGATCTTCAACCTATTGCACCGGATCACTCACCGGCTTGGCAAAGATGGCCTTGAGTTCGCTGGTCATGGGGAACTCCAGGTTCAAGCCTTTCGGCGGAATCGGCTGTTCGAACCAGCGTTGGTAGATCGTGTTGATTTCGCCGGAGCTGTACAGCTCGCCCAGCGACGCGTTCACCAGCGCGAGGAACTGCGGGTCATCCTTGCGCACCATGCAGCTGTAGATTTCCCGCGACTGTTCTTCCCCGACCACCACCCAGTTGTGCGGATCGCGCGCCTTGGCGCGTTCGCCGTAGAGCAGCGCATCGTCCATGTAGAACGCTGCCGCCCGGCCGGACTGCAACATCTGGAAGGCTTCGCCATGGTCCTTGGCGCTGATCACGTACATGTCCATCTTGTGCTCGATGTTGTAGCTTTTCAGGTAGCGCTCGTTGGTAGTGCCGGCGGTGGTCACCACATTCTTGCCACGCAAGTCGGCGAAGCTCTTGATTCCGCTGTCCTTGGCCGTCAGCAACTGGCCTTTGACATAAATGAACCCATAGGAAAACGCCACCTGCTTCTGCCGCTCTGCGGTGACGCCGGTCGAGCCGCACTCGAGGTCGACGGTACCGTTCTGCACCAGCGGAATACGGGTTTGCGACGTCACCAGGTTGTACTTCACCTTGAGCTGGGGCATTGCCAGCTTCTGCCGCACCCGCTCGACGATCTTGCTCGCTAGGTCTACCGAATAGCCCATCGGTTGGCCCGTGTGATCGCCCACGTAGGAAAACGGCACTGACGCATCGCGATAACCCAGGGTGATGCTGTTGGCTTTGGCGATCTTGCTCAGGGTAGGCCCCAGCGCTGCTTCGTCAGCATGGGCCTGGGTGCCTAGCAACAGGGCGAGGGTGCAGCCGATCAACGTGATTTTTTGCATTGTTGTTCTCCGTTGTGGGAAGGGGTCAGCGACGTGCCGCGATGACCGATATTTCCACCCGCACCTGCGGGCGTGCCAGTTCGGCCTGCAAGGTGGTGCGGCTGGGGGCTTGCCCGGGTGTCAACCAGGCAGACCAGACCTCATTCATCGCATCGAAATCCGTGCCGATGTCCTTCAGGTAAATGGTCGCGCTGAGCAAATGGTCTTTGTCGCTGCCCGCCTCGGCCAGCAGCGCGTCGATTTTTTCCAGCACCTGGCGGGTCTGGCCAGCGGCATCGGTGGCGTCACCCGGCACCTGGCCGGAAAGAAACACCAGGTTGCCGTAGGTCACGGCGGCGGACAGGCGTGGATTGGGCTGGATACGGTCAATGGTCATTGGGTAGTCCTTCAAGGGGGTAGGAGTCACGCCGCGCGGGGTGTGAAACCCTGCAGGTCGATGGCGGGGCGGCGCTGGCCGATCAGTTCACTCAGCAGGCGTGCGCTGGCGCAGGCCAGGGTAAAGCCCAGCGCACCATGGCCAAGGTTCAGCCACAGGTTGCGATACGCCGTTGCGCCCAGCAACGGCACGCCGCTCGGTGTGGCCGGACGCATGCCAGCCCATTCGATGGCGTAGTCATAGTTGCCGGCGTTGGCGAAGGTCTCGCGGGCCTGGCGCTTGAGCAGGGCCAGGCGCTTGGGGTCCAGCGATGGGTCGAAGCCGACGATGTCGACCATCGCCGCCACCCGCAACTGCTCGCCGATCCGCGCGTAGACGATCTTGCGGTCGTAATCGGTGATGCTCAGGTCCGGCGCCCGGTGCCCGGCGCCGATCGGAACTGTCAGGCTGTAACCCTTGAGCGGATACAGCGGCAGGTCGACACCCGGCAGTGCCAGCAACGCACTGCGATGGCCGGCGGCGACAACCAGTTGCTCGACCGGCAGCACTTCATCGCCCAGTTCGACCGCATTTACCACGCCATGCGCATGGCGGATGCCCGACACGGCCTGGCCCAGGCGGAACTGGCAACGACCCGACGCCTGCAGGCGCGCCGCCAGTTGCTGGCAGAACGCATGGCAGTCACCTACCTCTTCATCCGGGGTATAGATGGCGCCGACGAAGGGCGCCTCTGCCAGCGCAGGGTCCAGACGGGCGCAGTCGGCGTGCGACAGCACCTGTTGTTGCTGGGGCGCGGCCAGGCTTTTGCGTGCATGTTCGAAACTGCCGGCCTGGCGGAAGGTGACCAGCTTGCCGTTGCGCCGCCAGTGGAAACCCTCCAGGCCATCCTCCTCACGCCAGGCTTGCAAGGTCGACTGGCTCAACAGCGCCAGGCGCAACAGGTGGCCGGCGTTGGCGCGATTGACCGAGGTGCGGCAAGCGCCGAGGAATGAGGCCATCCAGCGCCACTGTGCCGGATCGAAGCGCGGTCGCAGCCTGAGCGGGGAGTCGCCGCGCAGCATCCAGCCAATGGCCTGCAATGGCACGCCGGCGTCGGCCAGCGGCGCCACGTAGCGATAGGACAGTTGGCCGCCGTTGGCGAAGCTGGTTTCGCTGCCCAACGTATCGCGTGCCTCGATCAGCGTCACGTCGAAGCCGTCGCGTACCAGTGCGTAAGCGGTTGCCAGGCCAATGACGCCACCGCCGATGATGCATACCTGCTGAGCCATGTCAGTCCTTGGTCGTTATTGGAACGAGCCTGAGGTTATGGCCAGGTGACAGGTGGCGAAAAATGAATAAAGATCGCTGGGCCATAAACAAAGGTTATGGATTTGCCATGCGCCTTCGTCATATCGAGATTTTCCAGGCCATCCGCCAGACCGGCTCGGTCAGCGGTGCCGCGCAGTTGCTGCACGTGTCCCAGCCTGCCGTGACCAAGGTGCTGCAGCATGCCGAGCAGCAACTGGGTTTCCCATTGTTCTTGCGGGTGCGCGGCAAACTGCAGCCGACTCCCGAGGCGCTGGAGCTGGAGCGTGAAGTCGACAAGGTCACGGAGAGCCTGCAAGGGGTGCGCCGCCTGGCACAAAGCCTGCGTCGCGAGCCGGGCCACAGCCTGCGCATCGGTGCCACACCGGCACTGGCCCTGTCACTGCTGCCGCCGGCCATTCATGAGTGGATCCAGCGTTATCCGGACATCGCCTGCGAGCTGTCCAGCGCCCACAGCCGCGAACTGGTGCAGAACCTGCTGATGCGCGAGATCGATGTCGCCCTGACCCTGCAACAGCCCGATCACCCGGCGCTCAAGGCCCAGGCGCTGGCCAGCGGGGTGTTGGTGGCGTTGGCACCGGCCGGTTATTGGCCGTTGGAGGAGGAAGGCACACCGCTGCCGTTGACGGCCTTGGCTGGTGCGCCCTTGATCGGGCTGTCCAGCGCCGACCCGCTGTCGGCCCGCCTCGACAGCTACCTCAAGGCAGTCGAGCCGCCGCCGCGGGTGAGCATCGCGGTGCAGACCTATTCGCTGGCCAGGGCGATGGTCGAATCCGGCGCCGGGCTGGCGGTCATCGACCCGTTCACGGCGCTTGGCGCAGCGCCTGGGGCGACCACGATTCGTCCGCTGGCACCGGCGCTGCCGATCACTTTGTATGCCGTGACCCGCGCTGCCGAACCCTCGCCGCATACCTTGAGCGAGCTGCTGGCCATCTTCAGCAGCCGTGCCCAGGGGCAACTGGACCGTTGGCGCTGACTGAAAACGGAACGGGCAGGCACAAAAAAACCGGCTCAGTGGCCGGTTTCTCTGGTGTTCCGGGTCTGATAGGGACCGCTTGGAACTATGTGATGGTGCCCCGAGGGAGACTCGAACTCCCACTCCTTTCGAAAACGGATTTTGAATCCGCCGCGTCTACCAATTCCGCCATCAGGGCTTGTGGCGCGCAGTATAGAGAGGCTCCGCTGGTCGGTCAATCGGCTTTCATGGTCAATTTTCACACATTGGGCTAAACTTCCCGGCCCTGCCGAACCGAACATCATCATGCGCGTCGCCGATTTTTCCTTCGAACTCCCTGATTCCCTGATCGCCCGCCACCCGTTGGCCGAGCGCCATGGCAGCCGTCTGCTGGTGCTCGATGGGCCAACCGGTGCGCTGGCGCACCGGCAATTCCCCGACCTGCTCGAGTACCTGCGCCCGGGCGACCTGATGGTGTTCAACAACACCCGGGTGATCCCGGCGCGCCTGTTCGGCCAGAAGGCTTCCGGCGGCAAGCTGGAAGTACTGGTCGAGCGCGTGCTCGACAGCCACCGGGTGCTGGCCCACGTGCGTGCCAGCAAGGCGCCCAAGGAGGGCGCGGTCATCCTCATCGACGGCGGTGGCGAGGCAGAAATGGTCGCGCGTCATGACACGCTGTTCGAGCTGCGCTTCAGCGAAGAGGTGCTGCCGCTGCTCGACCGCGTCGGCCACATGCCGCTGCCGCCCTATATCGACCGCCCGGACGAGGGCGCCGACCGCGAGCGCTACCAGACCGTGTACGCCGAACGCGCTGGCGCGGTCGCCGCGCCGACGGCGGGCCTGCATTTCGACGAGGCACTGCTGGAGCAGATCGCCGCCAAGGGCGTCGAGCGCGCCTTCGTCACCCTGCACGTGGGCGCCGGTACCTTCCAGCCGGTGCGGGTCGACAAGATCGAAGACCACCACATGCATAAAGAGTGGCTTGAAGTGAGCCAGGAGGTGGTGGATGCCATCGACGCCTGCCGCGCCCGTGGCGGGCGGGTGATCGCGGTCGGCACCACCAGCGTGCGTTCGCTGGAAAGCGCGGCGCGCGACGGCGTGCTCAAGGCCTTCAGCGGCGACACCGACATCTTCATCTACCCGGGCCGGCCGTTCCATGTGGTCGACGCCCTGGTCACCAACTTCCACCTGCCGGAGTCCACGCTGCTGATGCTGGTCTCGGCCTTTGCCGGCTACCCCGAGACCATGGCCGCCTATGCGGCGGCGGTGGCACAGGGGTACCGCTTCTTCAGTTACGGTGATGCCATGTTCATCACCCGCAATCCGGCGCCACGCGGGCCCGAGGATCAAGCATGAGTCGCACCTGTCGAATGTCCTTCGAACTGCTGGCCACCGACGGCAAGGCCCGTCGTGGCCGCATCACCTTCCCACGCGGCACCGTGGAAACCCCGGCCTTCATGCCGGTCGGCACCTATGGCACGGTCAAGGGCATGCTGCCGCGCGATATCGAGGCCATCGGCGCCGAGATGATCCTGGGCAACACCTTCCACCTGTGGCTGCGCCCGGGCACCGAGGTGATCAAGAAGCACAACGGCCTGCACGACTTCATGCAGTGGAAAGGCCCGATCCTCACCGACTCCGGTGGCTTCCAGGTGTTCAGCCTGGGCGCCATGCGCAAGATCAAGGAAGAGGGCGTGACCTTCGCCTCGCCGGTCGATGGTGCCAAGGTGTTCATGGGCCCGGAAGAGTCGATGCAGGTGCAGCGCGACCTCGGTTCGGATGTGGTGATGATCTTCGACGAGTGCACCCCGTACCCGGCCGAGCACGATGTGGCGCGCGCCTCCATGGAACTGTCGCTGCGCTGGGCCCAGCGCTCGAAGAACGCCCATGCCGACAACACCGCGGCGCTGTTCGGTATCGTCCAGGGCGGCATGTACCAGGACCTGCGCATGCGCTCGCTGGAAGGCCTGGAAAACATCGGTTTCGACGGCCTCGCCATCGGTGGCTTGTCGGTCGGCGAGCCCAAGCACGAAATGATCAAGGTGCTGGATTACCTGCCGGGCCAGATGCCTGCTGACAAACCTCGTTACCTTATGGGGGTAGGCAAACCGGAAGATCTCGTTGAGGGTGTGCGCCGCGGCGTCGACATGTTCGACTGCGTGATGCCTACGCGTAACGCGCGCAACGGCCATCTGTTTGTCGATACCGGGGTGATCAAGATCCGCAACGCGTTCCATCGCCACGATGATTCGCCGCTGGATCCGACCTGTGATTGCTATACCTGCAGCAACTTCTCCCGCGCCTATCTCCACCACCTGGACAAGTGCGGCGAAATGCTGAGCAGCATGCTGAATACCATCCACAACTTGCGCCATTACCAGCGCTTGATGGCCGGTTTACGCGAGGCTATTCAACAGGGTAAATTGGCCGCCTTTGTCGACGCCTTCTACGCCAAGCGCGGGCTTCCGGTACCGCCCTTGGACTGACTGTCCGCATCCATTATTAGAAAATTACATTAGGAGTGCCCAATGAGCTTCTTGATCCCCGCCGCATACGCGGACGCCGCAGCACCCGCCGCCGGCCCAGCCGGTACCGGCTTCGAGTGGATTTTCCTGGTCGGTTTCCTGGTCATCTTCTACCTGATGATCTGGCGCCCGCAGGCCAAGCGCGCCAAAGAGCAGAAGAACCTGCTGAGCAACTTGCAGAAGGGTGACGAAGTTGTCACCAACGGCGGTATTGCCGGCAAGATCGTCAAGGTTTCCGATGACTTCGTGGTCCTGGAAGTTTCCGACAGCGTCGAGCTGAAATTCCAGAAGGGTGCCATTGCGGCCACCCTGCCAAAAGGTACGCTCAAGGCTATCTGAGTTACCAGTTTCATTTTTCCAGTCGGGGCGCGCAAAGCGCCCCGCGTCTTGAACGGGCGGCGTGATGCTGAACAAATACCCTCTGTGGAAATACGCACTGATCGTGCTGGTACTGGCGATCGGTTTTATTTATTCCGCTCCCAACCTCTACCCGGATGATCCGGCGGTACAGATCAGCGGTGCCAGCTCGGCGCTGCACGTGAGCCAGGTCGACCTCGATCGCGTCAGCAAGGCGCTGGTCGATGCCAAGATCGCCGTCAAGGGCGCGAGCCTGGGTGAAAAGGGCAGCGGGCTGATCCGCCTGACCAGTCAGGAAGACCAGCTGCCAGCCAAGGATGTCGTGCGCAAGGCACTCGGCGATGACTATGTCGTGGCCCTGAACCTGGCCCAGACCACCCCGCAATGGCTGCGCAACCTGGGCGCCAGCCCGATGAAGCTGGGCCTGGACCTGTCCGGTGGTGTGCACTTCCTGCTGGAAGTGGACATGGACAAGGCCATGAGCGCGCGCATGAAAGTCTACGAAGGCGAGGTCAAGACCTTGCTGCGCAAAGAGCGCGTCCGCTACCGCAGCCTGCCTCAGCAGGATGGCGGCATCATGCTGGGCTTCGCCGACGATGCCACCCGCGAGCAGGCACGTGCCCTGATTCGCAAGAATTTCAATGATTTCGACCTGACCACCACCGAGCGCAACGAGCTCGCCGTGCTGCGTCTGGCGCTGACCCAGGCGAAAGTCGCCGAGATCCGCGAATACTCGATCAAGCAGAACCTCACCACCGTGCGCAACCGGGTCAACGAGCTGGGCGTGGCCGAGCCGCTGGTACAGCGCCAGGGCGCCAACCGCATCGTGGTCGAGCTGCCAGGCGTGCAGGACACTGCCGAAGCCAAGCGCATCCTCGGCAAGACCGCCAACCTGGAATTCCGCTTCGGTGCCGAACCGGGTGCCTCCAAGGCCACTACCGAGGTGTTCGAGTTCCGTGAAGGCGGCCGCTCCGCTGCGGTCGAGCGCGGCCTGATCATCACCGGTGACCAGGTCACCGACGCCCAGGCCAGCTTCGACGAGCACGGCCGCCCGCAGGTGAACATCCGCCTCGATGGCCACGGTGGCGAGCTCATGAGCCGTGCTACCCGCAGCAATGTCGGCCGCAGCATGGCGGTGATCTTCATCGAGCAGAAGCCGATCACCCGCTACGTCAAGCAGACCGTCGACGGCGTCGAGAAAGACGTTGCCGTACAGAGCTTCCAGGAAGAGAAGAAGATCATCAGCCTGGCGACCATCCAGTCGCCGCTGGGCAGCCAGTTCCGCATCACCGGCCTGAACGGCCAGGGCGAATCCTCCGAACTGGCCCTGCTGCTGCGTGCCGGTGGCCTGGCCGCGCCGATGTACTTCGCTGAAGAACGTACCATCGGCCCAAGCCTGGGTGCCGACAACATCACCAAGGGTATTGATGCGTCGCTGTGGGGCATGCTGTTCGTCTCGCTGTTCATCATCGCCATCTACCGCGGCTTCGGCGTGATCGCCACCGTCGCCCTGGCGGGCAACATGGTCCTGCTGCTGGCGCTGATGTCGCTGCTGGGTGCCACCCTGACCCTGCCAGGTATCGCCGGTATCGTGCTGACCATGGGTATGGCGGTGGACGCCAACGTGCTGATCTTCTCGCGTATCCGCGAAGAGCTGAACGCTGGCATGTCGGTGCAGCGCGCCATCCATGAAGGCTTCAACCGCGCCTACACCGCGATCATCGACGCCAACCTGACCAGCCTGCTGGTCGGCGGCATCCTGTTCGCCATGGGTACCGGCCCGGTCAAGGGCTTTGCGGTCACCATGTCCCTCGGGATTTTCACCTCGATGTTCACCGCCGTCATGGTGACCCGCGCAATGGTCAACCTGACCTGCGGCGGGCGTGACATCAAGAAGCTGTGGGTTTGAGGGAGCTGCGATGAAAACCATCAATTTCATGGGCGTGCGCAATGTCGCGTTCGCCATCACCGTGCTCCTCACCGTGCTGGCGCTGTTCAGCTGGTGGCAGAAGGGCCTGAACTTCGGCCTCGACTTCACCGGCGGTACGCTGATCGAGCTGACCTACGAACGCCCCGCCGACCTTCAGGCAGTGCGTAGCGAGCTGGTCAGCTCCGGCTTCCACGAGGCGGTGGTGCAGAGCTTCGGCGCTACCACCGACCTGCTGGTGCGCATGCCGGGCGATGACCCGCAGTTGGGCAACAAAGTGGCCGAAGCCTTGCAAAAGGCTGGCGGCGACAACCCTGCCACGGTCAAGCGGGTCGAGTTCGTCGGCCCGCAAGTGGGTGAAGAGTTGCGCGACCAGGGTGGCATGGGCATGCTCCTGGCCCTGGGCGGCATCCTCATCTACCTGGCCTTCCGCTTCCAGTGGAAGTTCGCCGTGGGTGCGATTGTCTCGCTGATCCACGACGTGGTGGTGACCCTGGGTATCCTGTCGTTCTTCCAGATCACCTTCGACCTGACCGTGCTGGCTGCGGTGCTGGCGATCATCGGTTACTCGTTGAACGACACCATCGTCGTGTTCGACCGGGTGCGCGAGAACTTCCGTGTCATGCGCAAGGCCTCGCTGATCGAGAACATCAACGTCTCCACCACGCAGACCCTGCTGCGAACCATCGCCACCTCGGTTTCGACCCTGCTGGCCATCGCCGCACTGCTGTTCTTCGGCGGTGACAACCTGTTTGGCTTCTCGCTGGCGCTGTTCATTGGCGTCATGGCCGGTACCTACTCGTCGATCTACATCGCCAACGTGGTGCTGATCTGGCTGAACCTGAGCAGTGAAGACCTGATCCCGCCGGCCAAGACCGACGGTGTCGACGACCGCCCATAAGGCAGGTTGCATGCCGCCTGGCGGCCCAAAAGGCGCAAGTGTTGAACTTGCGCCTTTTTTTTCGCTCCAAGGCTGGGAGAAGGCGGGTCGGACCCGCGGGTATGATCAGGAGGTTCGTGTGAACAAATCAATGCTGGTGGGTGCGGTACTGGGTGCTGTCGGTGTGACTGCCGGAGGTGCTGTCGCGACCTACAGCTTGGTCAACAAGGGGCCTGAGTACGCGCAGGTCACCGACGTGCAACCGATCAAACAACAGGTAAAAACCCCGCGTGAGGTCTGCAAGGACGTCACCGTGACGCGTCAGGCGCCGGTCAAGGACCAGCACCAGATCGCCGGTACCGTGGTAGGTGCCATTGCCGGTGGCCTGCTGGGGAACCAGATCGGCGGTGGTACCGGCAAGAAGATTGCCACCGTGGCCGGTGCGGTCGGTGGCGGTTATGCCGGTAACAAGGTGCAGGAAGGCATGCAGGAGCGTGATACCTACACCACTACGCAAACCCGCTGCAACACGGTCAATGACATCAGCGAGAAGGTGGTGGGCTACAACGTCAAGTACACCCTCGGCGACCAGGTAGGGCAGGTGAAGATGGATCACGAACCCGGTTCGACCATTCCGGTGGACAAGAATGGCAAGCTGATCCTCAGCGAAGCCGCGCAGTAAGGGCGCATGCGGCCTGCTCTTGAGGTGCGAGCGGTCTTGCGTCGCGAAAGGGGCGCGTAGCGGCCCCGGGGTCTGTCAACCATCAGAGATCGGCGGGGCTGCTTTGCAGCCCTTTCGCGACGCAAGGCCGCTCTCACAAGAAGTAGGTTGCGCATGGCTTCGACAGGCAAAAAAAAGCACCCCGAGGGGTGCTTTCTTTTTGCCCGCAATCCGCGCTTAGCGCTTCATGCTCTCTGGCAGGTGCGGCTGGATGGCAGTCAGCACTGCCTTGAAGCACTTGATGTTGCCCGCAACGATATGGCCTTTCTCGAGGAAGTCATGGCCACCGTTGAAGTCGCTGACCAGGCCGCCCGCTTCCTGGATCAGCAGCACGCCGGCTGCCATGTCCCATTCGGACAGGCCCGACTCCCAGAAGGCGTCGAAACGGCCGGCAGCCACATAGGCCAGGTCCAGGCTGGCGGAGCCGGCGCGGCGAATGCCGGCGGTCTGGCCGGTCAGCGCGCGGAACATGCCCAGGTAGTTGTCCAGCTCGGCCATCTGGCTGTCACGGAACGGGAAGCCGGTGCCGAGCAGGGCGCCTTCCAGGCTGGTGCGCGAGCTGACGCGCAGGCGGCGGCCATTGAGCTGGGCGCCACGGCCACGGCTGGCGGTGAATTCTTCCTGGCGAACCGGGTCGACGATCACGGCGTGCTCAAGGCGGCCACGGTATTTGCAGGCGATGCTGACTGCGAAGTGCGGGATGCCACGCAGGAAGTTGGTGGTGCCGTCCAGCGGGTCGATGACCCACAGGTAGTCCTTGCCTTCTTCGCCGCTGCCCGCGTGCAGGCCGGTTTCCTCGCCCTGGATGGAGTGGTTCGGGTAGGCCTTGCGCAGGGCGTTGACGATGCTCTGCTCGGCGGCGCGATCGACTTCGGAAACGTAGTCCTTGGCCTCTTTCTCATCGACCTTGATGCTATCCAGGCGTTCGATGGAGCGGAAAATCAGTTCACTGGCGCTGCGAGCGGCGCGCAGGGCGATATTCAGCATAGGCTGCATGGGCGGGTCACCTGGAGATGTTAAAGAAGAAAGCCGATCATTCTAGCAGAAAACTTTGGCGGCAGAAGTGTCACATTTGCTTTCGTGGCGTTACGCCTGTCGGTTCTGTAAGATCGGAAGCCCTGATTCCTGCATCTGTGAGCACAACACCTTGCTGCAAAATATTCGTGTTGTTCTGGTCAATACCAGCCACCCCGGCAACATCGGCGGCGCTGCACGAGCCATGAAAAACATGGGCTTGTCGCGTCTGGTGCTGGTGCAGCCGAAAGAATTTCCCGCCGTGGATGCAAGCGCCCGAGCCTCGGGGGCCGACGATGTGCTGGACAACGCCCAGGTGGTCGACAGCCTGGAGCAGGCCCTGGTCGGCTGCAACCTGGTGATGGGTACCAGCGCCCGCGAGCGGAGCATTCCCTGGCCGCTGATCGGCCCGCGTGAATGCGGAGCCAAGGCAGTGGAGCATGCCAATGGCGGCGAGGAGATCGCCCTGGTGTTCGGGCGCGAGCACGCCGGCCTGACCAACGAAGAACTGCAGCGATGTCACTTCCACGTGCACATTCCCTCCAACCCCGACTTCAGCTCGCTGAACCTGGCTGCGGCTGTCCAGGTGCTTGCCTACGAGGTGCGCATGGCCTGGCTGGCGGCCGGTGAAGCCCCGGGCAAGGTCGAGAAGGTTGACGCCAGCGAGCTGGCGACCATGGACGAAATGGAGCTGTTCTACGACCACCTGGAAAAAACCCTGGTCGGTATCGGCTTCCTCGACCCCGAAAAGCCCAAGCACCTGATGCCGCGCCTGCGCCGGCTGTATGGGCGGGTCGCGGTCGAGCGTTCGGAAATGAGCATTTTGCGCGGCATCCTCACCGAGACCCAGAAAGTGGTCCGGGGCGAGCCGCATAAACGGAAGGACTGACAGATGTTCGAACGCCTGCGTGAAGATATTCAAAGCGTATTCCACCGTGACCCGGCCGCGCGCAACGCCTTCGAGGTACTGACTTGCTACCCCGGCATGCACGCCATCTGGCTGCACCGCCTGGGCCATGCCCTGTGGCGGCGTGATTTCAAATGGCTGGCCCGCCTGGTGTCGAACTTCGGGCGCTGGCTGACCGGCATCGAGATCCACCCCGGCGCCACCATCGGCCGACGCTTCTTCATTGACCATGGCATGGGTATCGTCATCGGTGAAACCGCCGAGATCGGCGATGATGTCACCCTGTACCAGGGGGTGACCCTGGGCGGCACCAGCTGGAACAAGGGCAAGCGTCACCCCACCCTGGAAAACGGCGTTGTGGTAGGGGCGGGGGCCAAGGTACTGGGCCCGTTCACCGTCGGCGCCGGGGCCAAGATCGGCTCCAATGCAGTAGTGACCAAGGCGGTGCCGGCGGGTGCCACGGCGGTGGGGATTCCGGGGCGGATCATCGTCAAGAGCGAAGACACTGAAGTCGAAGCCAAACGCAAGGCCATGGCCGAGAAGATCGGTTTCGATGCCTACGGTGTCAGCGGCGACATGCCCGATCCGGTAGCCCGTGCCATCGGCCAGATGCTCGATCACCTGCAAGCGGTCGATGAGCGGCTTGAGGGGATGTGCGGTGCCCTGACCAAGATGGGCAGCGACTATTGCGCCAAGGAACTGCCCGCCCTGCCGGAAGATGACTTCAATGATGTCGCCCAGGTGGCCCAGCGCGACACCCAGCCGCATTGATTGCGCCGTGTCCGCGGTGCTGTGACATACGGGGCGTGTGCTCACGCCCCTGGTCTGCTACAATCGCGCCCGCCTCCCCGATGCAAACCCGACTAAAGCACTAGGTCTAATAGTTGACTTAAATGCTCGGGAATCGCATACTCGCACCCATCCCGAAACTCCCGTGGTACCCAATAGCCATGCGACTGACTACCAAAGGCCGATACGCCGTGACCGCCATGCTCGACCTGGCGTTGCACGCGCAGCATGGGCCGGTGTCTTTGGCCGACATTTCCGAGCGCCAGGGCATTTCCCTTTCTTATCTGGAACAGCTGTTCGCCAAGCTGCGCCGCAGCAGCCTGGTTTCCAGCGTGCGCGGTCCAGGCGGTGGCTACCAGCTGTCGCGGGGCATGGAAACCATCCAGGTGGCCCAGGTCATCGATGCGGTCAACGAATCGGTCGATGCCACGCGCTGCCAGGGCCTCGGGGACTGCCATGCCGGTGATACCTGCCTGACCCACCACCTGTGGTGCGACCTCAGCCAGCAGATCCATGAATTCCTCAGCGGTATCAGCCTGGCCGACCTCGTCATGCGCCGCGAGGTGCAGGAAGTCGCCCAGCGCCAGGACCTGCGTCGTGTCGCAGGCCGAGCCGCCCAGCTGGACAAGATTGAGACGTCCGCCGTCGATTGATCCCCTTGGGACGACGAGCGACGCCACCGCCTGATAGGAGAGACAAATGAAGTTGCCGATCTACCTCGATTACTCCGCGACCACCCCGGTCGACCCACGCGTGGCCCAGAAGATGGCCGAGTGCCTGCTGGTCGACGGGAACTTCGGTAACCCGGCTTCGCGCTCCCATGTCTTCGGCTGGAAGGCCGAGGAAGCGGTCGAGAACGGTCGCCGTCAGGTGGCCGAACTGATCAATGCCGATCCGCGCGAAATCGTCTGGACCAGCGGTGCCACCGAGTCCGACAACCTCGCACTGAAAGGTGTCGCGCACTTCTATCAGACCAAGGGCAAGCACATCATCACCTCCAAGATCGAGCACAAGGCGGTCCTGGATACCGCTCGCCAGCTGGAGCGTGAAGGTTTCGAAGTCACCTACCTGGAGCCGGGCGAAGACGGCATCGTCACCCCGGCCATGGTCGAGGCGGCGCTGCGTGACGACACCATCCTGGTCTCGCTGATGCACGTGAACAACGAAGTCGGCTCGATCAACGACATCGCCGCCATCGGCGAACTGACCCGCTCGCGCGGCGTGCTGTTCCACGTCGATGCCGCGCAGTCGGCCGGCAAGGTCGAAATCGACCTGCAGAAGCTGAAGGTCGACCTGATGTCGTTCTCGGCGCACAAGGTCTACGGCCCCAAAGGCATTGGCGCGCTGTACGTCAGCCGCAAGCCGCGGGTACGCCTGGAAGCCATCATCCACGGCGGTGGCCATGAGCGCGGCATGCGTTCGGGCACCCTGCCGACCCACCAGATCGTCGGCATGGGCGAAGCCTTCGCCATCGCCAAGCAGGAAATGGCCGCTGAAAACGCGCGCATCAAGGGCCTGAGCGAGCGCTTCTTCAAGCAGGTTTCCAACCTGGAAGAGCTGTACGTCAACGGCAGCCAGAGCGCCCGCGTACCGCACAACCTGAACCTGAGCTTCAACTACGTCGAAGGCGAGTCGCTGCTGATGTCGCTGAAGGACATCGCCGTATCGTCCGGTTCGGCATGCACCTCCGCGTCGCTCGAGCCGTCGTACGTGCTGCGCGCCCTGGGCCGCAACGACGAGCTGGCGCACAGCTCGATCCGCTTCTCCTTCGGCCGTTTCACCACTGAAGAAGAAGTCGACTACGCCGCGCAGAAGGTCTGCGAGGCAGTGAACAAACTGCGTGAGCTGTCGCCGCTGTGGGACATGTACAAAGACGGCGTTGACATCTCCAAGATCGAGTGGGCCGCCCACTAAGCAGTCGCCGGCAAGAGCGGCTCCCTGATGAGGAAGGAATTGCACCATGGCATACAGTGAAAAGGTCATCGACCACTACGAAAACCCGCGCAACGTCGGCAAGATGAATGCCGAAGACCCGGACGTCGGCACCGGCATGGTCGGCGCCCCGGCCTGCGGCGACGTGATGCGCCTGCAGATCAAGGTCAACGAACAGGGCGTGATCGAAGACGCCAAGTTCAAGACCTACGGCTGCGGTTCGGCCATTGCCTCCAGCTCCCTCGCCACCGAGTGGATGAAGGGCAAGACCCTGGACGAAGCCGAAACCATCAAGAACACCCAGCTGGCCGAAGAACTGGCGTTGCCGCCGGTCAAGATCCACTGCTCGGTACTCGCCGAAGATGCCATCAAGGCAGCGGTACGCGATTACAAGCAGAAGAAAGGCTTGATCTAAGTCGCCTGTTGCGAGGTAAGGAGTGCAGATGGCTATCAGCATGACAGAAGCCGCCGCCAACCACGTGCGGCGTTCCCTGGAAGGGCGCGGCAAGGGTGAAGGCATTCGCCTGGGCGTGCGCACCACCGGTTGCTCGGGCCTGGCCTACGTGCTGGAGTTCGTCGACGAACTGGCGGAGGAAGACCAGGTGTTCGAGAACCATGGCGTCAAGGTGATCATCGATCCCAAGAGCCTGGTCTACCTCGACGGCACCGAGCTGGACTTCGTCAAGGAAGGGTTGAACGAAGGCTTCAAGTTCAACAACCCCAACGTGCGCGGTGAGTGTGGCTGCGGCGAAAGCTTCAACGTCTGAGGCTGGCTGTGGGTACTCCTTGTCATTTCGCATTGTTTGACCTCCAGCCAAGCTTCCGTCTGGATCTCGACAAGCTGGCCACTCGCTATCGCGAGCTGGCCCGCGAAGTCCATCCGGACCGCTTTGCCGACGCCTCCGAGCGTGAGCAACGCGTAGCCCTGGAAAAGTCCGCAGCCCTCAACGACGCCTACCAGACCCTGCGCAGTGCGCCGCGTCGCGCCCGCTACCTGCTGGCCATCAGCGGCCACGAAGTGCCCCAGGAAGTCACGGTCCACGACCCGGATTTCCTGTTGCAGCAGATGCAGTGGCGCGAGGAACTCGAAGAGCTGCAGGACGAAGCCGACCTTGATGGTGTCGGTGTGTTCAAGAAGCGCCTGAAGGTCGCCCAGGACACGCTGAACGAGGACTTTGCCGCCTGCTGGGACGCCCCGGGCGAACGCGACAAGGCCGAGCGCCTGATGCGCCGCATGCAGTTCCTCGACAAGCTCGCCCAAGAAGTGCGCCAATTGGAAGAGCGCCTCGACGACTAACCCGGTGCTGCCCGTGATGGCACCTAAGGTATTCAGATAAGCATGGCCCTACTGCAGATTGCCGAACCCGGTCAAAGCCCTCAGCCGCATCAGCGCCGCCTGGCGGTGGGGATCGACCTGGGTACCACCAACTCCCTGGTCGCCGCACTGCGCAGCGGCCGTAGCGAGCCCCTGCCCGATGCGCAGGGCAACGTCATTCTGCCGTCCGCGGTGCGCTACCTCGAAGGGCGCAACGAGGTGGGGCAGGCTGCGCGTGACGCCGCTTCCCTCGACCCGTTGAATACCGTGCTGTCGGTCAAGCGCTTGATGGGGCGCGGCCTGGCCGACGTCAAGCAATTGGGCGAGCAGCTGCCGTACCGCTTCGTCGGCGGTGAATCGCACATGCCGTTCATCGACACCGTGCAGGGGCCGAAGAGCCCGGTTGAAGTGTCCGCAGACATTCTCAAGGTGCTGCGCGAGCGTGCCGAAGCCACCCTGGGCGGCGAGCTGGTCGGGGCGGTGATCACTGTGCCGGCCTATTTCGATGACGCCCAGCGCCAGGCCACCAAGGACGCTGCACGCCTGGCCGGCCTGAACGTGCTGCGCCTGCTCAACGAGCCGACCGCAGCCGCCGTGGCCTATGGCCTGGACCAGAACGCCGAAGGCGTGGTGGCCATCTATGACCTGGGTGGCGGCACCTTCGATATTTCCATCCTGCGCCTGACCGCCGGCGTGTTCGAAGTACTGGCCACCGGTGGCGATACCGCCCTGGGTGGTGACGACTTCGACCACGCGATTGCCGGCTGGATCATCGAGCAGGCCGGGCTGTCGTCCGACCTTGATCCGGCCACCCAGCGCGCACTGCTGCAAACCGCCTGTGCCGCCAAGGAAGCCCTGACCGACGCTGACGTGGTCAGCGTCAGCCATGGCGCCTGGCAGGGCGAGCTCAGCCGTGCCGGTTTCGAAGCCATGATCGAACCGCTGGTTGCCCGCAGCCTCAAGGCCTGCCGCCGCGCCGTGCGTGACAGCGGCATCGAGCTGGAAGAAGTCAGCGCCGTGGTCATGGTCGGTGGCTCGACCCGTGTGCCGCGTATGCGCGAAGCGGTGGGCGCCTTGTTCGGGCGCACTCCGCTGACCTCGATCGACCCTGACCAGGTAGTGGCCATCGGTGCCGCGATCCAGGCCGATACCCTGGCCGGCAACCGCCGCGAGGGTGGCGAGCTGCTGCTGCTCGACGTCATCCCGCTGTCGCTTGGTCTCGAGACCATGGGCGGGCTGATGGAAAAGGTGATCCCGCGCAATACCACCATTCCGGTGGCGCGTGCCCAGGAGTTCACCACCTACAAGGACGGCCAGACGGCCATGATGATCCACGTGCTGCAAGGTGAGCGCGAGCTGATCAGTGACTGCCGTTCGCTGGCGCGCTTCGAGCTGCGCGGCATTCCGGCCATGGTCGCCGGTGCGGCCAAGATCCGCGTCACCTTCCAGGTCGACGCCGACGGCCTGCTCAGCGTGGCGGCCCGCGAGCTGGGCTCGGGCGTGGAAGCCAGCATCCAGGTCAAGCCGTCCTACGGCCTGACCGACGGCGAAATCGCGCGCATGCTCAAGGACTCCTTCGAACACGCAGGCTCCGACAAGCAGGCCCGCCAGTTGCGCGAGCACCAGGTGGACGGCGAGCGCCTGCTCGAAGCGGTACAGGGCGCCCTGGACGCCGATGGCGAGCGCCTGCTCAGCAGTGACGAGCGCGAAGCCATCGAATTCCAGATGCAAGAACTACGTGATTTGCTGGCCGGCACCGATGGCGCAGCCATCGAGCAACAGACCAAGCGTCTGTCGCAGGTGACCGACGCATTTGCCGCCCGTCGCCTTGATTCGACGGTCAAAGCCGCACTGGCCGGGCGCAACCTGAATGAGATCGAGGAGTAACCGATGCCGCTGGTGACATTCCTGCCGCACGAGAAATTCTGCCCCGAAGGGCTGACCGTGGAAGTCGAGCCCGGGACCAACATCCTGGAACTGGCCCACGACCATCACATCGAGATGGAAAGCGCCTGCGGCGGTGTCAAGGCCTGTACCACCTGCCACTGCATCGTGCGCAAGGGCTTCGACTCGCTGGAAGAGGCCGACGAGCTGGAAGAGGACATGCTGGACAAGGCCTGGGGCCTGGAGGCTCAATCGCGCCTCGGCTGCCAGGTGGTCGTCGCTGACCAGGACCTGGTCATCGAGATCCCCAAGTATTCGCTCAACCACGCCGCCGAAGCGCCGCACTGAGGTTTGTTCCATGAGCCTGAAATGGATTGATGTACTTGAGATCGCCATCCAGCTTGCAGAAAGCAAGCCGGACGTCGATCCTCGTTATGTGAATTTCGTCGATCTGCACCGCTGGGTGCTGGCCTTGCCAGAATTCAGCGACGATCCGTCACGCGGCGGTGAGAAAGTGCTCGAGGCCATCCAGGCGGCCTGGATCGAAGAAGCCGACTGAACGCGTCCTGCAGGTTAGGCAATCCCCTGGAACCCGCGTATAATTCGCGGGTTTAATTTTTCGCAACACTCATTTTTCTGGAGTTTTCCATGGCTGTTCAACGTACTTTCTCCATCATCAAGCCTGACGCCGTCGCCAAGAACGTCATCGGCGAGATCACCACTCGTTTCGAGAAAGCCGGCCTGCGCGTCGTCGCTTCGAAAATGAAGCAGCTGTCCAAAGCCGAAGCCGAAGGCTTCTACGCCGAGCACAAAGAGCGCGGCTTCTTCGCTGACCTGGTTGCCTTCATGACTTCCGGCCCGGTCATCGTTCAGGTTCTGGAAGGCGAAAACGCCGTTCTGGCCAACCGCGAGCTGATGGGCGCCACCAACCCGAAAGAAGCTGCTGCCGGCACCATCCGTGCTGACTTCGCCGTTTCCATCGACGAGAACGCTGTTCACGGTTCCGACTCGGAAGCTTCGGCTGCCCGCGAAATCGCTTACTTCTTCTCCGCTACCGAGCTGTGCGACCGCATTCGCTAAGCGAAGCAGGTCTTGGGTGATTCCATGAGTGACATGACTGGCAAGATCAACCTGTTGGGCCTGACCCTGCAGGAAATGGAAAAATTCTTCGAGTCGATCGGAGAGAAGCGTTTTCGTGCCGGTCAGGTCATGAAATGGATTCACCACTATGGCGTCGACGATTTCGCCGCCATGACCAATGTCGGCAAGGCCTTGCGCGAAAAGCTCGAGGCCGTTGCCGAGATTCGGGGCCCGGAAGTGGTCAGTGAAGACATTTCCGCCGACGGCACCCGCAAGTGGGTGGTGCGCGTTGCTTCCGGCAGCTGCGTCGAGACCGTCTACATCCCCACCGACGACCGCGGCACCCTGTGTGTCTCGTCGCAAGCCGGCTGTGCCCTGGACTGCAGCTTCTGCTCCACCGGCAAGCAAGGCTTCAACAGCAACCTCACCGCCGCCGAAGTGATCGGCCAGGTGTGGCTTGCCAACAAATCCTTCGGGACCGTTCCGGCCAAGATCGACCGCGCCATTACCAACGTGGTCATGATGGGCATGGGCGAACCCCTGCTGAATTTCGACAATGTCATCGCCGCCATGAAGATCATGATGGAAGATCTGGGCTATGGCATTTCCAAGCGTCGCGTCACCCTCTCGACATCAGGCGTGGTGCCGATGATCGACGAGCTGGCCAAGCACATCGACGTGTCGCTGGCCCTGTCGCTGCACGCGCCGAACGACGAACTGCGCAACAAGCTGGTACCGATCAACAAGAAGTACCCGCTGAAGATGCTGCTGGAATCGTGCATGGGCTACATGTCCACCCTGGGTGGCAAGCGTGTGCTGACCATCGAGTACACCCTGCTCAAGGACGTCAACGACCAGCCTGAGCATGCAGCGCAAATGATCGAACTGCTGCGCGACGTGCCGTGCAAGATCAACCTGATCCCGTTCAACCCGTTCCCGCATTCGGGCTACGAGCGGCCAAGCAACAACGCCATTCGCCGCTTCCAGGACCTGTTGCACCACGGTGGCTTCAACGTCACCACCCGTACTACCCGTGGTGATGACATCGACGCCGCCTGCGGCCAGCTGGTTGGCCAGGTCAACGACCGCACCCGCCGCAGCGAGCGCTATATCGCTGTGCGCCAGCTTTCCGCGGACGCCGACCTGCCAGACAGCGCTGCGCAGCACTGACCGGGACCTTGCCCATGAGCCTGCGCGCCGCGCTGTCGATCCTTGCGCTTTCGCTGCTGGCCGGCTGCGTGTCGGGCGGCGCGGGCGACCCCCTGGCCAGCCGCCAGGGCAGGGCAGAGGCAGGGCGGGCTTATGTGCAACTTGGCCTGGGCTATTTGCAACAAGGTTTGACCGAGCAGGCCAAGGCCCCGCTGGGCAAGGCCTTGGCCCTGAACAACGACGACGCCGATGCGCACGCCGCCCTGGCGCTGGTGCTGCAGGCCGAAGACGAGGCCGAAATAGCCGAAAGCCACTTCCGCAAGGCACTGCAGGTGCGTCCTGGCGACACGCGAATTCGCAACAATTACGGCAGTTTCCTTTATGCTCAGGGGCGATTTGCCGAGGCCGAGCAGATGTTTCGCCTGGCCAGCGCCGATACCCTGTATCCTGAACGTTCACGGGTTTACGAGAACCTGGGCCTGACGGCCCTCAAGCTCGAGCGCCGCGACCAGGCGCATGCCTATTTGCTGAAAGCTTTGCAACTCAACCAGCGGCAACCGAAAGCGTTGCTGGAAATGGCTGAGTTGTCCTACGAAAACAGGCATTATGTGCCGGCCCGGGACTACTACGATCGTTTCAGCCAGCTGAGCGAACACGATGCCCGTAGCCTGCTGCTGGGCAGCCGCCTTGCCAGGGTGTTCGACGAGCAGGGCACACTGGCCGAGCTGGGCCAGCAATTACAACGACTTTATCCCGGTACGCCGGAATATCAGCAATACCTGTCGGAGCAACGATGAAAGCCGCGCATCCCGAAGTAGCCGTAGCGCCTGGCCAGAACCCCGGTGAGCTTTTGCGTCAGGCCCGTGAGAGCCGGGACTGGTCACAAGCCGAGGTGGCCCGCAAGCTCAACCTCACTGTCAGCTCGTTGAACCACGTGGAAACCGGTGCCTTCGACAAGCTGCCCGGGCATACGTTTGCCCGTGGCTACATCCGCGCCTATGCCAAGCTGATGGACCTGGACCAGGCTGCCCTGGTAGATGCCTTCGACCGCTATACCGGTACTCACGCCAAAGGCAGCGACGTGCACTCGCTGGGGCGTATCGAAGAGCCGGTGCGCCTGTCGCACAACATCCTGCGTGGTGTCAGCCTGCTGCTGCTGGTAGCCGTGGTCGGTGGCGGCTTCGTCTGGTGGCAGGACCAGGGCAGCCTGCGTGGCAAGGACCTGGCCAAGATCGCCCTGGAGCACGTCGAAGTCGAGAGCGCCGACGGAACCACCCAGATTCACCCGCTCGATGAGCCTGAAGACCAGGCCGTTTCGGCTGGCCAGCAGCCCGAGAGCGCGCCGCTGCCGCTGGAGCAAGGCGCCAACGGGCAGCCCGCTGCTGTCACCGAGCAGGCCCCGACAAGCGCCGCCGCCGTTGCCGCAGCACCTGCCCCGGCGCCCGCGCAGCAGGCTCCGGCGCAGCCAGCGGTCAATGCACCGGTGGTGGCGCCTGCGCCTGCAGCACCGGTCGCCCCGGCCCCGGCGGCTGCACCGGCCGCCCCTGCGGCGACCGTAGCCGCCGCCGAGCCTGCCACGCCCGCCGTGCCCGCCGAAGTACCGGCCGGCAGCGGCAAGGTGGCCATCCAGTTCAGCGCCGATTGCTGGACCCAGGTCAGCGACGGCAATGGCAAGGTGCTGTTCAGCGCCATCAAGCGCAAGGGGGACAACCTCGAGCTGACCGGCAAGCCGCCGTTCGCGGTACGCCTGGGCTTTGCCCGTGGCGCCCAGGTCAGCTACAACGGCCAGGCCGTCGATGTTGCCCCGTTCACCAGTGGCGAAACCGCTCGCCTGAAGTTGGGACAGTAAGTCATGCACGGCGAATCTCCGATCAAACGTCGCGAATCCCGCAAAATCTGGGTCGGCAATGTGCCGGTGGGTGGTGATGCGCCCATCGCGGTGCAGAGCATGACCAATACCGACACCAACGATGTGGCCGCCACCGTGGCGCAAATCCAGCGCCTGGTCGATGCCGGCGTGGACATCGTGCGGGTCTCGGTGCCGGACATGGACGCCGCCGAGGCGTTCGGCCGCATCAAGCAGCAGGTCAGCGTGCCGCTGGTTGCCGATATTCACTTCGACTACAAGATCGCCCTGCGCGTAGCCGAACTGGGCGTCGACTGCCTGCGTATCAACCCGGGCAACATCGGCCGCGAAGACCGCGTGCGCGCGGTGGTCGATGCGGCCCGCGACCGTGGCATCCCGATCCGGATCGGCGTCAACGCCGGCTCGCTGGAGAAGGACCTGCAGAAGAAGTATGGCGAACCGACCCCGGCGGCGCTGGTCGAGTCGGCGCTGCGCCACGTCGAGCACCTCGACCGCCTGGACTTCCAGGACTTCAAGGTCAGCGTCAAGGCCTCCGACGTGTTCATGGCCGTCGAAGCCTATCGTCTGCTGGCCAGGCAGATCGTCCAGCCGCTGCACCTGGGCATCACCGAAGCCGGCGGCCTGCGCTCCGGGACGGTGAAATCGGCTGTCGGCCTCGGTATGCTGCTGGCCGAAGGCATTGGCGATACCATCCGTATCTCGCTGGCGGCCGACCCGGTCGAAGAAGTGAAGGTCGGCTACGACATCCTCAAGTCGCTGCACCTGCGCTCGCGTGGCATCAACTTCATTGCCTGCCCGAGCTGCTCGCGGCAGAACTTCGATGTGGTCAAGACCATGAACGAGCTGGAAGGCCGCCTGGAAGACCTGCTGGTACCGCTGGACGTGGCGGTGATCGGTTGCGTGGTCAACGGCCCGGGCGAAGCCAAGGAGTCTCATGTCGGGCTGACCGGCGGTACGCCGAACCTGGTCTACATCGACGGCAAGCCGGCGCAGAAGCTGACCAACGACAACCTGGTCGACGAGCTGGAGAAGCTCATCCGCCAGAAAGCGGCCGAAAAGGCCGAAGCCGACGCGGCGCTGATCGCCCGTGGCTGACACCCGAATTCGTAAGGACTATTCGTGAGCAAATCGCTGCAAGCCATCCGTGGCATGAACGACATCCTGCCTGAACAGTCGCCGCTGTGGCGCTACTTCGAAGGCACCGTGGCCGGCCTGCTGGATACCTACGGGTACAGCCAGATCCGCACGCCGATCGTCGAGTTCACCGAGCTGTTCAAGCGCTCCATCGGTGAAGTGACCGACATCGTCGAAAAAGAGATGTACACCTTCGCGGACCGCAACGGCGACTCGCTGACCCTGCGTCCGGAAGGTACTGCCGCCTGCGTGCGGGCTGTGCTCGAGCATGGCATCACCGGCAACGGCCAAGTCCAGAAGCTGTGGTACATCGGCCAGATGTTCCGCCACGAGCGCCCGCAGAAAGGCCGCTACCGCCAGTTCCACCAGATTGGCGTGGAAGTGTTCAACCTGGACGGCCCGGACATCGACGCCGAGCTGATCATGCTGACCTGGCGCCTGTGGGGCCTGCTGGGCATCCAGGACGCGGTCAAGCTGGAGCTCAACAGCCTGGGCACCAGCGAAGCCCGCGCGCGCTACCGCGATGCGCTGGTCGAGTTCCTCTCGGCACGCCTGGAGCAGCTGGATGAAGACAGCCAGCGCCGGCTCAAGAGCAACCCGCTGCGCATCCTCGACAGCAAGGACCAGAACACCCAGGCGGTGCTGGTTGGCGCGCCGAAGCTGGAAGACTACCTGGACGAAGAATCGCGCGTGCACTTCGAGGGCCTCAAGGCCCGCCTGGACGCTGCCGGTATCCCGTTCGTGATCAACACCAAGCTGGTGCGTGGCCTGGACTACTACAGCAAGACCGTGTTCGAGTGGGTGACCGACAAGCTCGGCGCCCAAGGCACGGTCTGTGCCGGTGGCCGCTACGACGGCCTGGTCGAGCAGATGGGCGGCAAACCGACCCCGGGTGTCGGCTTCGCCATGGGCATCGAGCGCCTGATCCTGCTGCTGGAAACCCTGGGCAAGGTGCCCGAGTCCATCAGCCGACAGATCGACGTCTACCTGTGCGCCTTCGGCGAACAGGCCGAACTGGCTGGCCTGCGCTTGTCCGAGGGCCTGCGTGACCGCCTGCCGGGTCTGCGCCTGGCGGTCAACGCCGGTGGCGGCAGCTTCAAGAGCCAGTTCAAGAAAGCCGACAAGAGCGGCGCGCTGTTTGCGCTGATCCTCGGTGATGACGAGTTGGCCAAGCAAGAGATCGGCTTCAAGCCCCTGCGTGGTCAGGGCGAACAACAGAACATTGCCTGGGATGCTCTGGCTGAGCACCTGGAAACCGCGATCGCGCAGGCGTAACGCGGTTCAACAAGCGAATAGGCGAAAAGGAGTATTGGGGTGTCGAGTACCGATGATGAACTGGCAGGGGTCAAGGACTGGTGGAACCGCAACGGCAAGCCGCTGCTGACCGGTGCCCTGCTGGCTGGCGTGGTGGTGTTGGGCTGGAATACCTGGCACAAGTACCAGAACAATCAGTCGCAAGGTGCCTCGCAGCTGTACCAGGCCTTGCTGGAAACCAGCCTGACGCCCACTGGCCAGCCTGACGCGACCAAGGTCGCGGAGCTGGCCGGCAAGCTCAAGAGCGAGTTCGGCGGTACCGCCTACGCCCAGTACGGCAGCCTGTTCGTGGCCAAGGTCGCGGTCGAGAGCGGCAAGCTCGACGACGCCGCTGCCGAGCTGAAAAGCGTGCTGGACAAGCCGGCCGATGCCACCCTGGGCGAAATTGCGCGGCAGCGCCTGGCACGCGTGCTGGCGGCCCAGAACAAGGCCGAGGACGCCCTCAAGCTGCTTGATGGTGACGCCGAGCAGGCCTTCCTGGCCAGCCGTGAAGAGTTGAAGGGTGACCTGCTGGTGCAACTGGGTCGCGCCGACGACGCGCACAGTGCTTACGAGAAAGCCAAGGCTGCGTTGTCCGATGAGGCGGCGGTCGGTGGCCTGCAATTGAAGCTGGATGACTTGGCCAAAGGGGACGCGTAAGTGATGGGTTGGAAACATGCAGCAGTGCTGACCCTGGCCGTCCTGGCCGCGGGTTGCAGCAGCAACAGCAAGAAGGAACTGCCCCCGGCCGAGCTGACCAAGTTCACCGAGGAAGTGGTGCTGAAGAAGCAGTGGAGCCGTTCGATCGGTGACGGCCAGGGTGAAACCTACAACACCCTGGTGCCGGCCATCGAAAACGACCGCATCTACGCCTCCGACGTCAACGGCGAAGTCTTCGCCCTCGACCGCATCACCGGCGACGTGGTGTGGAAGAAGGACCTCGAGCTGCCGGTTTCCGGTGCTGTCGGCGTCGGCTATGGCCTGGTCATGCTGGGTACCCTCAAGGGTGAAGTGATTGCCCTGGACTCCAGCACTGGCGAGGAGCGCTGGCGCTCGCGCGTGACCAGCGAAGTGCTGGCCCCGCCTGCCAACAACGGTGATGTAGTGGTAGTGCAGACCCAGGACGATCGCCTGATCGGCCTGGATGCCGCCACCGGTGACCGCCGCTGGATCTACGAGAACAGCCCGGCCGTGCTGACCCTGCGTGGTACCGGCGCGCCGATCGTCACCAACCGCCTGGCCGTCGCCGGCCTGTCCACCGGCAAGGTGGTGGCGGTGGACATCAACAACGGTGTACCGGTGTGGGAAAGCCGTGTGGCGATTCCGCAGGGCCGTTCCGAGCTGGACCGTGTGGTCGACATCGACGGCGGCCTGCTGCTGTCGGGTGGTACCCTGTATGTCAGCACCTACCAGGGCCGCGTCGCGGGCCTGGACCTGGAAAGCGGCCGGGTGCTGTGGCAGCGTGATGCCTCCAGCTACGTGGGTGTCGCCCAGGGCTTCGGCAACGTCTACGTCAGCGAAGCTTCCGGCACGGTCGAAAGCGTCGATGAACGCTCTTCCAGCGCGCTGTGGAGCAACGACACCATGGCACGGCGCCAGCTGACCGCGCCGGAAGTGTTTTCCAGCTACGTGGCGGTGGGTGACTTCGAGGGCTACCTGCACCTGCTGAGCCAGGTCGATGGCCGCTTCGTCGGCCGTGAGCGTATCGACAGCGATGGCCTGCGTGCCCGCCCACTCGTGGTCGGCGACACCATCTACGTCTTTGGCAACAGCGGCAAGCTCGAGGCACTGACCATCCGCTGAAGCTATGCTTGAAGCCTTGGCGGGCTTCAAGCCGCGGCGTAGGACACGCCGCCCGAACTCCGGCCGCTGCCTTGCAGCGGCCTTTGCATTTTCAAGAATTCAAGAGTGGAGAGCCGAATGGTTCCCGTAATCGCCCTGGTGGGCCGTCCGAACGTCGGCAAATCCACCATGTTCAACCGCCTGACCAAGACCCGCGATGCCATCGTCGGTGACCTGTCGGGCCTGACCCGTGACCGCCAGTACGGTGATGCCACCTGGCAGGGTCGTTCCTTCATCCTGATCGACACCGGCGGTATTACCGGTGACGAAGTGGGCATGGACGAGAAAATGGCCGAGCAGTCGCTCATGGCCATCGAAGAAGCCGACTATGTGCTGTTCCTGGTCGATGCCCGTGCCGGCATGACCGCCGCTGACCAGATGATCGCCGAGCACCTGCGCAAGCGGAACAAGGAAGCGATCCTGGTTGCCAACAAGATCGACAACATTGATGCCGACGTTGCCCGCGCCGAGTTCTCGCCGCTGGGCATGGGCAATGCCATTCCGGTGGCGGGCTCCCAGGGCCGTGGCATCAATGCGTTGATGGAGGCCGTGCTCGGCCACCTGCCACGCGACCAGGTCGAGGAGGCGCTGGACGCCGAAGTCGCCGAAGGCGAAGAAGCGGTGCGCATCCCTGGCCCGAGTGAGAAGGACGGCATCAAGATCGCCATCATCGGCCGCCCCAACGTAGGCAAGTCGACCCTGGTCAACCGCATGCTCGGCGAAGAGCGCGTGGTGGTGTACGACCAGCCGGGCACCACCCGCGACAGTATCTACATCCCGTTCGAGCGCGATGACGAGAAGTACACCTTCATCGACACCGCCGGCGTGCGCAAGCGCGGCAAGATCCACGAGGAAGTCGAGAAGTTCTCGGTGGTGAAGACGCTGCAGGCGATCAAGGACGCCAACGTGGTGATCTTCGTCATGGACGCCCGCGAAGGCGTGGTGGACCACGACCTGAACCTGCTGGGCTTCGCCCTGGAAGCCGGCCGCGCCATTGTCATCGCCCTGAACAAGTGGGACGGCATGGAGCCGGGCGAACGCGACTACGTGAAGACCGAGCTGGAGCGCCGGCTGTTCTTCGTCGACTTCGCCGACATTCACTTCATCTCCGCCCTGCACGGTACTGGCGTGGGCCACCTGTACAAGTCGGTACAGGCTGCGTTCAAGTCGGCCGTGACCCGTTGGCCGACCAGCCGCCTGACGCAGATCCTCGAGGATGCCGTGAGCGAGCACCAGCCGCCGCTGGTCAATGGCCGCCGCATCAAGCTGCGCTATGCCCACCTCGGTGGTGCCAACCCGCCGTTGATCGTGATCCACGGTAACCAGACCGACAAGATTCCGAAGTCGTACTCGCGTTACCTGGAAAACACCTACCGCCGGGTGCTGAAACTGGTCGGTACGCCGATTCGCATCGAATACAAGGGCGGTGAGAACCCGTACGAGGGCAAGAAGAACACCCTCACCGATCGTCAGGTCAACAAGAAACGCCGCCTGATGTCGCACCACAAGAAGGCCGAGAAGAAGCGTCGCGACAAGAAACGCTGATTTCGCGTCAGCTTCTTCGCGGGCTTGCCCGCTCCCACAGATACGGTACGACCCTTGAGCTACGTGCAGTACCTGTGGGAGCGGGCAAGCCCGCGAATCGCCCTTTGACCCAGCGCAATGCCCCCAGCGTTTCAACCTTTTTCCTGACCGCTCGATCCGCTATGCTCGGACTCCAACCCGTGCCGGATACACCCCAGGAAAGAGGGCTTCATGATCCGCAGCAAACTGCCGAACGTCGGCACGACCATCTTCACCAGCATGTCCCAGCTCGCCGCACAGACCGGCGCGCTCAACCTGTCGCAAGGCTTCCCCGACTTCAACGGCCCGCAGGCGCTGCTCGATGCAGTGGGCCGGCATGTGGCTGCCGGGCATAACCAGTACTCGCCGATGACCGGCCTGCCGGCCTTGCGCCAGCAGGTGGCGGCGAAGGTCGCGCGGCTATACGGTGCACAGGTGGATGCCGACCAGGAAGTGACCATCACGCCTGGCGCCACCGAGGCGATCTTCTGTGCCATCCAGGCGCTGGTCCACGCGGGCGACGAGGTGATCGTCTTCGACCCGTGCTACGACAGCTACGAGCCGTCCGTTGAACTGGCCGGTGGCCGTTGCGTGCATGTGCGTCTTAGCGATGGCGACTTCCGTATCGACTGGCAACAGTTTGCCGACGCGCTCAGCCCGCGCACGCGCATGGTCATCCTCAATTCGCCGCACAACCCCAGCGGTGCGCTGATCAGCCGCGCAGACCTGGACCAGCTGGCGCAGCTGATCGCCGGCCGCGATATCTACCTGGTCAGCGATGAAGTGTACGAACACCTGGTCTATGACGGTGTGCGCCATGCCAGCGTACTGGCCCATGAGCAGCTGTACTCGCGCGCTTTCGTGGTCAGCTCGTTCGGCAAGACCTATCACGTTACCGGCTGGAAGACCGGTTATGTGATCGCGCCGCCGGCGCTGAGTGCCGAGCTGCGCAAGGTGCACCAGTACGTCAACTTCTGCGGGGTGACGCCGCTGCAGTGCGCCTTGGCCGAGTTCATGGCCGAGCACCCCGAGCATATCGATCAATTGCCGGCCTTCTACCAGGCCAAGCGCGACCTGTTCTGCGGTTTGCTGGACGGCTCGCGGTTTCGTTTCACCCGCACGGCGGGCACCTATTTCCAGCTGGTGGACTATTCGCAGATCCGCCCGGACCTGAACGATGTCGACATGGCACTGTGGCTGACCCGTGAGCACGGTGTGGCGAGCATCCCGGTGTCGGTGTTCTACCAGCAGCCCATCCCCGAGCAACGCCTGGTCCGCCTGTGCTTTGCCAAACGAGAGGAGACGCTGCGTCAGGCAGCGGAAAGACTATGCGCGATCTGAGCACACTGCCCAACCTGAAAGTCGCCCTGGTGCAAACCACCCTGGCCTGGCACGACCGCGAAGCCAACCATGCGCACTTCGAGGAGCTGCTGGCGCAGGTCGGCGAGGTGGACCTGGTGATTCTGCCGGAAATGTTCACCACCGGTTTCTCGATGCAGTCCGAGAGCCTGTGCGAGCCTGAGAACGGCCCGACCTACAAATGGTTGAAGGCCCAGGCGAAGAAGTGCAACGCGGTTGTCACCGGCAGCGTGATCATCCAGGCCGCCGATGGCAGCCACCGTAACCGGCTGCTGTGGGCACGGCCGGATGGCGAGATCCTGCACTACGACAAGCGCCATCTGTTCCGCATGGCCGGTGAGCACAAGCATTACACCCCGGGCGAGCGCCAGGTGCAGTTCGAGCTCAAAGGCTGGCGGATTCGCCCGCTGATCTGCTACGACCTGCGCTTCCCGGTGTGGAGCCGCGATGCCCAGGACACCGACCTGCTGCTGTATACCGCCAACTGGCCGGCTGCGCGGCGCCAGCACTGGAACCGCCTGTTGCCGGCCCGGGGCATCGAGAACCTGTGCTATGTGGCGGCAGTGAATCGGGTAGGCACCGATGGCAAGGGCTTTGCCTATTCAGGCGACAGCCAGGTGCTGGACTTCCAGGGCGAGAGCCTGCTCAGTGCCGGCGAGGCGGACGGGGTGTTCACCGCCGTGTTGAGCGCGGCGGAACTGGCGGCCTACCGGGCCAAGTTCCCGGCCAACCTGGATGCTGACACCTTCGAACTGCACTGACTGCCGGTATCGGCCTCTTCGCGGGTAAACCCGCTCCCACAGGTACCGCACAGTATTCAAAATCTGTGAGGGCCCTGTGGGAGCGGGTTTACCCGCGAAGAGGCCGGTGCTGGTCACATCAGTTTCCGATCAGTACACATCCCGCCGATAGCGCCCGTCCTCGATCAGCCGCTGCACAGCGGCTTCCCCAAGGATACCGTTGAGCGCCGCATCCACCCCCGCCGCCATCCCTTGCAGGCTGCCGCAGACATACACACAGGCCCCGTCCTGCACCCAACGCTTGAATTCTTCGGCCTGTTGCAACAGCACATCCTGCACATACACCTTCTCGGCCTGGTCCCGCGAAAACGCCAGGTCCAGGCGCGCCAGGTCGCCGCTTGCCAGCCAGCCTTGCAGTTCCTCGCCACACAACAGGTCGTGCGCCCGGTTGCGTTCGCCAAACAGCAGCCAGTTGCGCTGCATGCCAGCATTCACCCGCGCGCGCATCAGGCTGCGCAGGCCGGCCAGGCCGGTGCCGTTACCGATCAGCACCAGCGGTGCCGCCGTTTCCGGCAGGTGGAAGCTGCTGTTACGCCGCACCCGAAGGCTCAGCATGCCGTCCAGCGGCAAGTACTCGGTCAGCCAGCCGGAGCCCAGGCCCAATTGGCCATCGGCGTGGCGCTCCTGGCGCACGATCAACTCCAGCAGGCCATCGCTGGCGATCGAGGCGATCGAGTACTCGCGGCTGCCGATCGGCACCAGTGCATCGACCAGCGCTTGCGGCTGCAAGCCGATCAGGTGCTCGCGCCGCGCTGGCAACTGCCGACCGGCCAAGGCCTGGGCGAGCGCTTCAGTCAGGCCGTTCACCTGCACCTTGGCCTGGGGGTCGAGTGCCATGCCAGCGAGGAAGGCGTCGATCCGCGGCTGGCCATTGAGCGGCAGGATTTCCACCAGGTCGCCGGCTTCCCAGCTGGCGGGCTGTTGCGGCTGCAGGCCGAGCAGGTACACCGGTTGGCCCTGACTGCCCGGGTTGAGCCGTTCGCGGCGTACCAGTGACCAGTTGGCAAAGCTCGGCGGCTGCCAGGCGGCCACCGGCTGGGCGCCAGTCAGTTGCGCCAGTTCCTGTTGCCACTGCAGCAGGGCAGCCTGGTCGGCGTTGTCCACTTCCACCGGACTGAATGCGCTGCTGGCTCCGCGCTCACCCAGCCAGGCCTGCAGGCGCCGGGCGAAGCCGCAGAAGTGCGGGTACTGGCGATCGCCGAGGGCGAGCAGGGCATAGCTGAGGTTGTCCAGTGCCCACGGCTGGCCGAGCACCTTGCGTTCGAAGACGCGGGCGCTGTCGGGGGCTTCGCCGTCACCGAAGGTACTGACCACGAACAGCGCACGGCGCGCCTGGCGCAGGTCGCGTTCACTCAGTTCGGCCAGGGCGCGTACCTGCACCGGCAGGCCGGCTGCCTGCAACTGACCGGCGCTCTGCCAGGCCAGCTGCTCGGCCAGGCCGCTCTGGCTGGCGAAACCGATCAGCCAGCTGTCACCACTGCCGTGGCTGTCGGTGACCTTGCCCCGTGCGGCGCGTACCTGGCGCTTCTTGCGACGGCGGTCGAGGTACAGCAGCCAGCCAGTGACGAAGAACAGCGGCATGCTCAGGCTGGCGAGCGTGACGATGATGCGCCCCGGCAGGCCGAAGTATTCGCCGACATGCAGTGCGTAGACGCTTTGCAGCAGTTGCGCCTTGAAGGACTTGTCGGCGTAGCGGTCATGGGATTTCACCTGGCCGCTGGCCGGGTCCAGTACCAGGGTGTTGAAGGCTCGCGGATGGTCGGCGTTTTCCAGCAGGTAGAACAGGTTGGCTGGCTGGCCGCCCACGGGTGGCAGGCGCAGGTTGTACATGGCCAGACCAGGGCCGGCAGCGTCCTTCAGGTTGGCCCAGATCGCGTCATAGTCGACCACCAGCGGTGGGGCGTTCTTGTCGATGTGCTGCGGGCCGTGGCGACCACGGCCTTCGCCGCGTTTCTGCTGCTGGCCGCTGGCTGGCGCGTCGGCCAGCAGCCGGTTCAGGCCTTCGCGGTACCACTCGTAGGACCAGAACAGCCCGGTCAGGGCGAACAGCAGGTAGAACAGCAGGCACCAGGTGCCGGCCACGGCATGCAGGTCCCAGTTGAACGCGCGGCCCGTCTTGGCCCAGTCGAAGGTCAGCCAGGCGCGCCAGTCCAGCGCCTTGCGCGGCCAGCGCAGATACAGGCCGGAGAGGCAGAAGAACACCAGCATCAAGGTGCAGGCACCGGTAATCTGCCGGCCCGTGTCGCCCATGGCCAGAAAGCGGTGCAGGTTGAGCATGAGGTTGAAGAAGCCTTGGCCGGCTGCTTCACCCTGGAGTTCACCGGTGTAGGGGTCGGCATAGCGCAGCTGGCCACGGCGCTCGCCCGGTGGCGGCGTGAAGAAGATCCGTGCGGCATTGCCGTCGCGCACGTCAACCCACAGCATCGCCACCTTGTCGTGTTGCTGGGCCTCGACCCGCCGTACCAGCTCGGCCGGCGGCAGCACGCCTTCGGCGCGTACTTCTACCTTGAGCACATCGGCATTGACGGCACGCAGCAGTTCATCCTGAAACGAATACAAGGCCCCGGTAATGCCCATCAAGGCCAGCACCAGGCCAGCGGTGATGCCAAAGAACCAGTGCAATTGGAACAGCGTCTTCTTCACCACGTGATCACCTTGTATTCCTGCCGCTTACCGCGCGGCGTGCAGTATGCCTTGATCGATACGCGAACGCCCCGCTCACAGGGCGTGAACGGGGCGGGGATGTGTTGCGGGTCGCTGGTGCCTGGGCCGGCCTGTTCGCGGGTGGATCAACCCAGGCCGGCCATCAGAAGTGCACGCTGGTGGTCAACAGTGCAGTCCGCCCGGCCGCCTGGTTGGCGAAATGGGTGGAGAAGGCCTTGTCGTAGTACACCTCGTTGGTCAGGTTCTGCACGTTCAGTTGCAGGTCCACGTTTTTGGTCAGCTTGTAGGCGGCCATGGCGTCGTAGCGCACATAGCTGTCGACCATGGTGGTGTTGGCCACGCTGCCGTACACCTCGTCCATGTAGAAGGCACCGCCACCGATGGTCAGCTTCGGCGTGATGGCGTAGGTGGTCCACAGGCTGGCGCTGTTGTTCGGCGTGTTTGGCAACTGGTTGCCGTCGTTGGCCTTGCCCATCGGTCCGCCATCGACCTGGCGGGCCTCCATGTAGGTGTAGCCGGCGAACACCTGCCACTTGTCGGTGAGCTTGCCGCTGGCCGACAGTTCGATGCCCTGCACGCGGGTTTCGCCGACGTTCTCGTAGGTGGTGGTGTCCACCTGCACGCGGGCGTTTTCCTTCTCGGTACGGAACAAGGCGGCTGCCAGGGACAGACGCTCGTTGAGCAGGTCCCACTTGGTACCGATTTCGTAGTTGGTGGTTTCTTCCGGCTCCATGTCGCTGCTCAGCAGGTTGCCGCTGCGATCGGTGGTGTTGCCCAGCGGGTTGCCTTCCATGCCTTCCCCGAGGTATGCCCCTGGCGGGGTGGCGGAGGTGGCGTAGGAGACGTAGATGCTGCCGTTGTCGGCCGGTTTCCATACCAGGCCCAGCTGGCCGGTGACGAACTCACTGGTGTCCTTGCCCTTGGAGACAATGCCCTTGGTACTTACCGCAGTACTGCCGTCGGCGTTGTAGCCACGGTATTGGGTATCGAAGTGGTCGTAGCGCAGGCCCATGTTCAGCAGCCACTGTGGCGACAGCTCCAGGGTATCGAAGACGTAGATGGCCCGGGTGTTGCTCTTGGTGTTGGTGCCGGCATAGTTGCGCGAGATCGCGCCGTTCCATGGGTCATCCGGGTTCGGGTTGCTCAGCGAGGTACAGTTGTAGCCGCTGGTAGCACCGATCATGCCTGGGGTGCAGTTGGTGTTGGCTGCGCCACCGGCGACGGTGTCGGTGTCGACGTCGTAAGTTTCACGATCGCTTTCTTCGCGGCTCAATTCGATACCGGTGGAGAAGCTGTTCTTCATGCCGCCCAGGTAGAACTCACCAAACAGATCGGTCTGGTTGGTGGTCGTGGCGGTATTGCCAACGCGGGTGTTGGCGCGGCGCCAGACGCTGCCATTGTTGACGTTGCCCTTGCTGTCGTCAGGCTGGGTCAGGATGTAGTCCTGCATGCTGTTGCCGTGACGGAAGGTGTTCTTGATGGTCAGCGCATCGCTCAGGTCGTGCTCGATGGCAAAGGTGGCGATGTCCACGCGGGTCTTGCGGAAGTCGCGACCGGTCAGGCCGTAGAAGTTGTCGCTGTCGCCGCCGTCATACGGCTTGCTTGGGTGCGCCGAGGTGCGTGCGTTGCTGCCACCGCTCGGGATGGTGTAGGGAATGCCCGAATCCGGCAGGTCGTCGCTTTCCAGGTGATAGTAGTCGAGGTTGACGCGGGTCGGCGTGCCCAGGCCGAAGGCCAGCGACGGGGCGATACCCCAACGGTCGTAGTTGACCTTGTCGCGGCCAGCGACGTTGCTCTCGTGGGTCATCAGGTTCAGGCGCCCGGCAGCGCTGTCGCTGAACTGGTAGTTGCCATCGAAGGTGTAGCGCTGGGTCTGGTCGCTGCCCCAGGTCCAGGCGCCGTCCAGCGAGTTGCCCAGGTGCGCGCGCTTGCTTACCAGGTTGATGGTGCCGCCTGCGGCGCCGCGGCCACCGACGGCCGAGTTCGGGCCCTTGGCCACTTCCACCGATTCGATGGCGAAGATTTCACGGGTTTGCGCGCCGGTGTCGCGGACGCCGTCCAGGTAAGTGTCGCCCTGGGCATCGAAACCGCGGATGAACGGGCGGTCACCTTGCGGGTTGCCGCCTTCCCCAGCGCCGAAGGTGATACCCGGGACGGTGCGCAGGGCATCCTGCAGGGTCAGGGCGTTGGTGTCCTTGATCACTTGCTGCGGGATCACGGTGACCGAGCGCGGGGTGTCTACCAACGGCGCGGTGTACTTCTGCGAGGAGGCCTTCTCGACCTTGTAGTCGGTGCTGGCCTGTTCGGCCTTGCCATTGATGCTGGTGGCGTCCAGGGTGATCGCATTGCCGGCGGCCGGGTCGGCGGCGTAGGCCGTCGAGGCGCTGAGGGCAACGCCGATGGCGGAAGCGATCAGGCGTGGTGAACTGACTGCAGATGGTACGGACTGGCGCATTGCTTAGGACCTTTCCCCAAGGTGTCAAGGCCGCGGATCTTAATGTAAGCAATTTGGACTCTCAATTGAGAGCAGTTACCATTCGCGAATAATTTACAAACTTTACAATTTACCTTCACGGTTTCATCCGGATGAAGCGTCCTGGGTAGCGCATGGGGCTTGTGAAGCGCAAAAGGGAATCAATATCATTGTTGCCTGTTCTTTTCCCAACGGTGCTGCCGCCATGCTGCTTCACATCCCTGGCCTGTTCGATGCCGATGAACTGGCCCGTATCCGCGAGGCGCTGGAGCAGGCCGACTGGGCGGACGGCAAGATCACCGCTGGCTACCAGTCGGCCAAGGCCAAGCACAACCTGCAACTGCCGGAAGGCCACCCGCTGGCCAAGGAGATCGGCACTGCGCTGATCGAGCGCCTGTGGAAAAACCCGCGTTTCATGTCGGCGGCCTTGCCGCACAAGGTGTTCCCGCCGCTGGTCAACTGCTACCGCGAGGGCGGCAACTTCGGCTTCCACATCGACAATGCCCTGCGCCAGCCCAAGGGCAGCCCGGAGCGGGTGCGCACCGACCTGTCGTCGACGTTGTTCCTCAGCGACCCGGGCAGCTACGACGGTGGCGAGCTGGTGATCCAGGACACCTATGGCGAGCAGCAGGTCAAGCTGGCCGCCGGTGACCTGGTGCTGTACCCGGGCACCAGCCTGCACAAGGTCAACCCGGTGACCCGTGGCCAGCGCTTTGCCGCGTTCTTCTGGACCCAGAGCCTGGTCCGCGAGGACAGCCAGCGCGCCTTGCTGTTCGAGATGGACAATGCCATCCAGCAACTGACTGCCGATGTGCCGGACCATCCTGCTTTGCTGCAACTGACCGGCACCTACCACAACCTGCTGCGCCGCTGGGCGGAGGTCTGAAGCGTGTCCTACCCGTTGCGACGTGAGGAAGTACTGGATGTGGCCGGGTTGCAGGCCATGCTCGAAGAGCGTCCTGGCAAGGCCGCCCAGGCGATCCTGGCGGCGGCGGGGCAGGGTGTGGTCGAAGCCCAGTTGCTGCTGGGGCAGATCCTGCTCGACGGGCGCGGCATCGAAGCAGATGCCGGCGTGGCCCGGCGCTGGTTCGGCATTGCCGCCCAGGGCGGCAGCGCCATGGCGCACAACATGCTGGGGCGGTGCCTGGAGCATGGCTGGGGTGGCCGCATAGACCTTGCGCAGGCTGCCATCCACTATGCCCGGGCAGCCGATGCGGGACTGGACTGGGGGCTCTACAACCTGGGCAACCTGCTGGCCACTGGCCGTGGCGTAGCGGCCAACCAGGCGCAGGCGCTGATGTGCTACGAAAAGGCGGCGCAGCTTGGGCATGCCAAGTCGATGAACCTGTACGGGCGCTATCTTGAACAGGGCATTGCCACTGCGCCCAGCCCGGCGCGGGCGGTGCGCTGGTATCGGCGTTCGGCCGAGGCGGGCGACTTCCGCGGCATGTTCAGCCTGGGCCTGGTGCTGGTCGAACGTGGGCAGATGGTCGAGGCCGGGCGTTGGCTGGAGCAGGCTCGGGTCGAGGGGAACATGAACTTCCTGCGCAGTGCGCTGGCGACCTTGCAGGGCGCGGGGCCGCTGCTGATGGCTTTTGCGGCGCGCTATGCCGAAGAGATCGAGCGGCGCGGCAACTGAGCTGTGGCTGGGCCGGCCCTGGCGTCGGCGCAGGAGTGCGCAAATGAAAACGGGGCCTCGCGGCCCCGTTGTGCATTACAGGTAGTACGCCTTCAGCGGCGGGAAGCCGTTGAATTCCACTGCGCTGTAGCTGGTGGTATAGGCGCCGGTCGACAGCCAGTACAGGCGGTCACCGATTGCCAGGTTCAGCGGCAGGCCGTACTTGTAGTGCTCGTACATGATGTCGGCGCTATCGCAGGTCGGGCCGGCAATGACCACTTCTTCGGTTTCGCCTTTCTTCTCGGTCCAGATCGGGAACTTGATGGACTCGTCCATGGTTTCGATCAGGCCGGAGAACTTGCCCACGTCGGTATAGATCCAGCGCTCGACGGCGGTGCGCGACTTGCGTGCCACCAGCACCACTTCGCTGACCAGGATCCCGGCGTTGGCGATCAGCGAACGGCCCGGCTCGAGGATGATTTCCGGCAGGTCGTCACCGAAGTCTTCCTTGAGGAAGCGGATGATCTCTTCGGCGTAGGTTTCCAGGCTGTTGGTACGGGTGATGTAGTTGGCCGGGAAGCCGCCACCCATGTTGATCAGCTTCAGCTCGATGCCGTCTTCTTCCTTCAGGCGCTCGAAGATCACCTTGACCTTGGCGATGGCGGCGTCCCACACGCTGATGTCACGCTGCTGCGAGCCCACGTGGAAGGAGATGCCATACGGCACCAGGCCCAGGTCGCGGGCGAGGATCAGCAGGTCCATGGCCATGTCGGTCTGGCAGCCGAACTTGCGCGACAGCGGCCAGTCGGCAGTGGTCGAACCTTCGGTCAGGATACGCACGTACACTTTCGAACCCGGTGCGGCCTTGGCGATATTGCGCAGGTCGGCTTCCGAGTCGGTGGCATACAGGCGCACGCCCTTCTCGTAGAAATAGCGGATGTCCTTGGACTTCTTGATGGTGTTGCCGTAGCTGATGCGGTCGGCGCTGACACCGCGGCCCATGACCTTGTCCAGCTCGTAGATCGAGGCGATGTCGAAGCTCGAACCTTTATCCTTGAGCAGGTCGATGATCTCGACGGCCGGGTTGGCCTTGACCGCGTAGTACACCTTGGCGAACTCGAAGCCGGCGCGCAGGTCGTCATAGGCCTGGCTGATCATCTGGGTATCGATGAGTACGAACGGGGTTTCCTGCTTGTCGGCGAACGCCTTCATCTTCTGGAAAGTGTCACGCGCGAAATAGTCTTCGACCTGGATCGACATGCTCAGGGACTCCATGGGCAAACTGAAAGATTAAGTGGCTGCAAACTGAACGTCCTCCGTATCCCCACTTTGGTTCGCCTACTCAGTACTTGAGCCGGATGGATCGTTTCCAGCATGGACGTTCGGCGCGCACTTTAGGGCGTGAAGAATGCAGAATCAACAGGCAATCCGGGCCTGATCGACGCGGATCGACGACCAGCCATTTGAATAACCGACTCGTGTGGCCGGCTGATGTTCCCCTGCGTGTTTCAAGCGTAAAAAATTCTGGAATAGGCCGAGTTGGCCTGTTCGCGGGCATGCCCGCTGGCACAGGCATCGCGCGATTCCTGCGGCAGCGGGCATGCCCGGGAGGGGCGTCAGGTGTTCATATTTATGGCCACAGATGCCTGGCACGCACGTGCCTGAAAAAGCCGATAAATTTTTTGTTACCGACTGACGGATTTGCCGGTTTTGATGAGAAACATTACTATTCGCACCCTTGTCCGCCTCCCTGATGACCCTCGACCGTGTCCGGACCCAAAGGCTTTCTCGACCATTACCATGAGCTGATCGGCACCTGGACGCGCAAGCTGCGCAGTCGTCAGCAAGCCGAGGACCTCGCCCACGATGCCTTCGTCCGGGTCCTGGAAAGCCCGGGCCAACAGGTCGAGCAGCCACGCGCCTACCTGCACCAGACCGCACGCAACATTGCCGTGGATGGTTTCCGTCGCGAGGACCGGCGCCAGGCCCTGGAGCTGCAAGCCTTCGACGAAAGCCCGGCCGGCAGTGGCGACCCCGAAGCCTACGTGCACGCCCTGGAACTGGCTGACAGCGTCGAGCGGGCGTTGGCCGAGCTACCGCTGAACTGCCGCCAGGTGTTCATCTGGCAGAAGCTGGAGGGCCGCACCCAGGCGGAGATCGCCGCGCGCATGGGGTTGAGCAAGAACATGGTCGAAAAGTATATGATTCGCACGCTCCGGCATCTGCGTGAGCACCTGGATGTGTCGGCATGATGAGTCAGGAGACCTTTTCGATGGAACAGCACGGTAGCGAAACCGTCCGCGAGCAGGCGGCGGCATGGTTCGCCCGCGTGCAGGATGCGCCTCGGGATGCCGGGCTGCAGGCGCAGTTGCAGGCATGGCTGGAGGGTGACAGGCGGCACCGGGAAGAGTACGAGCAACTCGCCCGGCTGTGGCAGGCTGCCGATTTCATCCCCCGCCAGCGCCTGGAAGCGCTGGCCCGGCCGGCCCCGCTAACCCAGCTGCCACGGCGACGCCTGCTGCGCGTGGCTTTGGCCGCCACGCTGGGCGCAATGGCGGTGGGGCTGGGCTGGGGCGGCTGGCAGTACCAGCAGCTGAATCACCACGGCAGCTTGCAGACTGCCTTCAACGAACGCCGCCAGGTCGAGTTGCCGGATGGTTCGCACCTTGAGCTCAACGGCAGCACGCAGGTGCGGGTCGCATTCAGTGCGGGCCAGCGTCATGTGCAACTGATGGCGGGCGAGGTGATGTTCAGCGTCGCCCACGACAGTGCCAGGCCGTTCGTGGTCGACACTGCCCAAGGCCGCGTGACGGTCACCGGTACCCGTTTCGACGTCCGTCAGGACACGGCCAGTACCCGCGTGGCGGTGGAGCAGGGTGCGGTGCGCGTGCAGGGCAAGGGCGCTTCGCTGGCGCAGCTTACCGCTGGCCAGGGCTCGCACATCGACGCCCAGGGCCAGGTGGCTGCACCCTATGCGGTGAATGCCGCCGCGCTGACAGCCTGGCGCCAGGGCAAGCTGGTGTTCGACAACGCCACCCTGGCCGAAGTGGTGGCGGAAGCTTCGCGCTACCGCAGCCAGCCACTGCGGGTCGCTCCCGGTAAGCTTGCCCAGCTGCGCCTGTCAAGCACGTTCCGCACCGACGACAGCGACGCCTTGCTGCGCGCCTTGCCGAGCATCCTGCCGGTGGCCATCAAGGCCAATGCCGATGGCTCCAGCGAAATAATCGCGAAATAGATTCAGGTTTTTTTCCGCTCGTTCGTCTTCCCCGCCAGCTGCAACTGCCAAGCATTTCCATTTGCGTGCGGTTGGCGTTTATCCGTATTCCAGGAAGTTTCGACGACGTGAACAATAACAAGCCCTTCCCACGCTTGCGCGCCCTGGCACTGACCCTGGCGGTCTCTGCCGTGGCCGTCGGCAGCCAGGCCGCAGAAACTGGCAGCACCATCCAGATCCAGGCACAACCGTTGGCTTCGGCGCTGAACCAGCTGGGTCAGCAGACCAACCTGCAACTGTTCTTCAGCCCCGAGCTGGTGGCCGGCAAGCAGGCGCCGGCGGTGTCCGGCCAGCTGGCGCCGGAGCAGGCGCTGCAGCAGTTGCTGCAGGGCAGCGGCCTCACCTACGAAATGTCCCAGGGCACCGTGGTGGTCAAGCCGGCCCAGGCCGATGGCACGCTCACCAGCGGCAGCCTGGAGCTGGCGCCCACCGACATCAAGGTGGTCGGTGACTGGCTGGGCGATGCCCAGCAGAGCGTGGTGCAGAACCACCCTGGCGCGCGTACCGTGGTGCGCCGCGAAGCGATGGTGGAGAAGGGCGCGATGAACGTACGCGATGTGCTGCGCGGCATCCCGGGGGTACAGGTGCAGGACTCCAATGGCACCGGCGGCAGCGACCTGTCGCTGAACGTCGGGGTGCGTGGCCTGACTTCGCGGCTGTCGCCGCGCTCCACGGTACTGATCGATGGCATCCCGGCCGCTTTCGCACCGTATGGCCAGCCGCAGCTGTCGATGGCGCCGATTTCCTCGGGCAACCTCGACAGTATCGATGTGGTGCGTGGTGCCGGCTCCGTGCGTTATGGCCCGCAGAACGTCGGCGGGGTGATCAACTTCGTGACCCGGGCAATTCCGGAAAAAGCCTCGGCAGAGCTGTCCACCACCCTGGAAACTTCCCAGCATGGCGGCTGGAAGCACACCGAATCGGCCTTCGTCGGCGGCACGGCGGACAACGGCATGGGGGTGGCGCTGCTGTACACCGGGGTGAATGGCAACGGCTACCGCGAAAGCAACAATGGCAATGACATCGATGATGTCATCCTCAAGACGCACTGGGCGCCCACCGAAGTGGACGAGTTCTGGCTCAACTTCCATTACTACGATGGCCGTGCCGACATGCCCGGTGGCCTGACCCAGGCGCAGTACGACAGCAACCCGTACCAGTCGCTGCGCGACTATGACTACTTCGCCGGTCGGCGCAAGGATGTGTCGTTCAAGTGGCAACGTCAGCTCGACGACGCCACCCAGTTCGAAGTGCTGACCTACTACACCGACAGCTTCCGCGGCAGTGCCATTGCCGCGCGTGACATGAAGACCCTGTCCTCGTACCCGCGCAACTACCACACCTTCGCCATCGAACCGCGGCTGTCGCGAATCTTCTTCGCCGGGCCCACTACCCAGGAAGTCAGCGTGGGTTACCGTTACCTGAAGGAAGCGATGCGCGAACAGTCGACCCGCCTGGGCCTGGTCGACAACGTGCCGACCCCCGTGCCGGGCTCCGACGGCCATGTGTACCAGGACCGCAGCGGCGGGACCGAGGCCAGCGCCTACTACATCGACGACAAGATCGACGTGGGTAACTGGACCATCACCCCCGGACTGCGCTTTGAGCACATCAATACCGACTGGCGCGACCGCCCGGTGCTTGGTGCCAACGGCAAGCCGGTGCCGGAGAAGAACCGCAGCATCACCAGCAACGAACCGCTGCCGGCGCTGAGCGTGATGTATCACCTCTCCGATGCGTGGAAGCTGTTCGCCAACTACGAGACTTCGTTCGGCAGCCTGCAGTACTTCCAGCTGGGCCAGGGCGGTACCGGCAACAGCACGGCCAATGGCCTGGAGCCGGAAAAGGCCAAGACCTACGAAATCGGTACGCGCTATGACAATGGTGGTTTTGCCGGTGAGCTGACGGCGTTCTACATCGACTTCGATGATGAGCTGCAGTACATCAGCAACGACGTCGGCTGGACCAACCTGGGGGCGACCAAGCACCAGGGTATCGAGGCCTCGGTGCGCTATGACCTGGCCGGGCTGGACCCGCGCCTGGACGGGCTGTCGGTGAGCGGTGGCTACACCTATACCCGCGCGACTTACGAAGGGGACATTCCCGGGTTCAAAGGCCGTGACCTGCCGTTCTATTCACGCCAGGTGGCCACGGCCGGGGTGCGCTATGCCATCAACCGCTGGACCTGGAACCTGGATGCCTATGCGCAATCCAGGCAGCGCGCGCCGGGGACCGGGATCAATGCCGATGGCAGCTTCAATGGTGACTACATTACCGAGCCGAGTGCCGACGGGCAGTATGGCGACATTCCGGGTTATGTGACCTGGCATGCCCGTGGCGGCTACGCGTTCGGGCCGCAGCTGTCCAACCTGAAGCTGGCGGCGGGGGTGAAGAACCTGTTCGACAAGCAGTACTTCACCCGCTCCAGTGACAACAATGCCGGTATCTATGTGGGTGAACCGCGCACCTTCTATGTGCAGGCCAGTGTAGGGTTCTGAGCCGAGATCGCCGGGGCCGCTTTGCGGCCCATCGCGATACTGGGCCGCTCCTGCGGCGGAACGCGATGGGGCGCAACCGCCCCCTTCAGGAGGTTACCGCCTCGGCCGGCGAGACAATGCTGGTCTTGGCTCCCCGCGAGCGCCCCGAGCTCAGGTACGCCGCAATCGACTCCTGGGTCACCTCGCCCAGGAACACCTGCTCGGCATCCAGCACCGGCAACCATGCCCGGTTGTATTCGTACATCCGCGACAACAGGATACGCAGGTGCTCGTCATGTGACGCCGTGGCATTGAAGGGCCGCAGGAAGTCGCCACAGCTGCCCTGTTGGCGATGCATGTCGCGCCGGCGCACATAGCCCAGCGCCTTGTTCTGCCCGTCGGTCACCACCACATAGCGGCGGTCATGCTCATCGAGCAGTTCCAGCGCCTCGCTCACCGGCGTCTCCGGGCTCAGCGACGGCGCGTTGTCCGCCGCATCCTCGGCACGCACCAGCAGCAGACGCTTGAGGGTGCTGTCCTGGCCGACGAAGTTGCTCACGAACTCATCCGCCGGGTGGGCCAGCAAAGTGTCCGGGTGGTCCAGTTGCAGCAGCTTGCCGGCGCGGAAGATGGCGATCTTGTCACCCAGCTTGATCGCTTCGTCGATATCGTGGCTGACCATGATCACGGTCTTGTTCAGGGCCCGCTGCATCTCGAAGAATTCGTTCTGGATCATCTCGCGGTTGATCGGGTCGACCGCCCCGAACGGCTCGTCCATCAACAACACCGGCGCTTCGGCAGCCAAGGCACGGATCACGCCGATACGCTGCTGCTGGCCGCCGGACAGCTCGCGCGGGTAGCGCTGCAGGTACTGCTTGGGCTCCAGCTTGATCATGTGCATCAGCTCGCGGGCGCGTTCGTGGCACTTGTGCCTGTCCCAGCCAAGCAGGCGCGGGACCACGGTGATGTTCTCCTCGATGGTCATGTTCGGGAACAGGCCGATCTGCTGGATCACGTAGCCGATGTGCCGGCGCAGGGTCACTTCGTCCAGCCCGGTGGTGTCCTCGCCATTGATGAACACCTGGCCAGAGGTGGGCGTGATCAGCCGGTTGATCATTTTCAGCGTGGTACTTTTGCCGCAGCCCGAGGGGCCGAGGAACACGCAGATCTCGCCTTCGTTGACGGTAAGGCTTACCGAGTCGACGGCTTTGACGTCCTTGCCGTTGACGTTGAAGGTCTTGCTGAGGTTCTTCAGTTCGATCATGGGCGCAGTCCTTGTGGAGTCAGGGCACGTTGCAGGGTTTGCAGGAGCAGGTCGGCGACGATCGCCAGCAGGCTGACCAGGACGGCGCCGACCAGCAGCATCGACATGTCGCTGCGGCTGATGGAGGTGAGGATGAGCACCCCCAGCCCGCCAGCGCCAATGGTGGCGGCAATGGTCATGACGCCGATGTTCATCACCACGGCAGTGCGCACGCCGGCGAGGATCACCGGCACCGCGATCGGCAGCTCGACCATGCGCAGGCGCTGGCCGAAGGTCATGCCGATGCCGCGCGCGGCCTCGCGAATGCCAGGTTCGACGTTGGTCAGGGCCAGGTAGGTGTTGCGCAGGATTGGCAGCAGCGAGTAGAGGAACACGGCGGTGATTGCCGGTAGCGGCCCCAGGCCCTGGCCGAACTTCGAGTAGAACGGCAGCAGCAGGCCGAACAGGGCGATCGAGGGGATGGTCAGCAGCACCGTGGCGCTGGCCTGCAGCGGGCCGGCGACGGCGGGGAAGCGGGTCATCAGGATGCCCAGCGGCACGCCGACGAGAATGGCCAGGCCGACGGCGATGCCCACCAGCATGATGTGCTGCCAGGTCAGCTGCAGCACCTGGGCCCAGTCCAGGTGGCTGAAGGTATCGATCAGGTTCATGGCTGGCCCTCGCTGTTCAGTGGGTGCTCGCGCAGAAAGGCTGCCGCTACGGCGGTCGGGTTCTGGTGCTCGACATCGACCTTGGCGTTGAGCCGGCGCATGGTTTCATCGTCCAGCTGCTCGGCCAGTGGCTTGAGCAGGCTGGCCAGTTGCGGGTTGGCGTCGAGCACTGCCTTGCGCACCACGGGCGCGGCGGTGTAGTCGGGGAAGTAGTGCTTGTCGTCTTCCAGCAGCTTGAGCTTGAACGCGTTCAGGCGGCCGTCGGTGGTGTACACCAGGCCGGCGAACACCTGGTTGTTGTGCATGGCGGTGTACACCAGGCCAGCGTCCATCTGGCGAATGTTGGCGCGATCCACGTGCAGGTCGTACATCGCCTTCAGGCCGACCAGGCCATCCGGGCGGTTGGCGAACTCGGTGTCCAGGGCCACCAGGTGGTGGCTGTCGCGCTCGCTGCGCAGCACCTGGTTGAGGTCGCTGATCGAGTTGACCTGCGGGTAGGCCTCGGCAACCTGCCTAGGCAGGCCAAGCGCGTAGGTGTTGCTGAACTTCGACGGGGTCAGCCAGATCAGGCCCTTCTGCGCATCCAGTTGCTTGACCTTGGCATAGGTGGCGGCCGCACTGGGCATGCGTTGGTTGACATGGTTGTACGACACCAGCGACACACCGGTGTACTCCCACATCAGGTCGAGCTGGCCGGTCTCCTGGGCCTGGCGCGCGATGTTGCTGCCAAGACCGCTGGTGACACGCACGTCAAAGCCGTTGGCGCGCAGGTATTGCGCAGTGATTTCGGCGAGTACGGTCTGTTCGGTGAACACCCGCGCGCCGATGCGAATCAGCGGTTTTTCCGCTGCCTGGGCAAATCCTGCGAACAGCAGGGCCGCGCCCAGCAGCAAGGCGATTTTCTTGTTCATCGGTTCCCTCTCGTTATCCGGCCAGGCCGCGTTCCAGCCAGCGCTTGCTGGCGAAGCTCACCGCGGCATCCAGCGCCAGTGCCAGCAACGCGGTGCAGGCGGCACCCAGCAGCAGCTGTGGCTGGTTGTTCAGGGCGATGCCGGGGAAGATCAGGCTGCCCAGGCTGTTGGCGCCGATCAGGAAGGCCAGCGGTGCGGTGCCCACGTTCAACGCCAGGGCCACGCGCACACCGCCGACAATGATCGGTACGGCATTGGGCAGTTCCACCTGCCAGAGTTGCTGGCGCGGGGTCATGCCGATGCCGGTGGCGGCTTCCTTGAGCGAGGCGGGAACGTTTTTCAGGCCCTCGTAGGTGTTGCGCACGATGGGCAGGAGGGAGGCGAGGAACAGGGCGAAAATTGCAGGCCCGGCGCCGATGCCCAGGATACTGAGCGCGATGGCCAGAACGGCCAGGGGAGGGATGGTGTTGCCAACATTGAACAACTGCATGAAGCGCTCGGCTTTGTCGACCCGTTGCGGTCGACTCAAGGCAATGCCGGCGGGGATGCCCACGGCCAGCGCCGCCGCCATCGAAGCCAGCACCAGTACCAGGTGCGCTTGCAGGTAGAACCCGAGATCGTCGCGATAACGGGCGATCGTGTCGATGCCGATCCAGTGGACCAGCAGGGCCAGGATGACGAGCACGGTGGCCCATCCCAACAGCCCTTTTCCGTAGCGTTCAGCCACAGGCGGACTCCTTGTGTAGTCGGCGAGCACACTTCTTGGTTGCCGACCAGTCCTGGCGGCGGGTGGTGTGTTCGCGATTAGCAGCGTGACGCACGCCGAAGGCTGCGATCAGGCCATGAGCCGAACCCCGTCGGGCTCGAAAATGCTGATGAAAACAACCCTCAACCGAAGCGGGTTGCAGAGGCATGGACGTCTCCGTGGGGGTAAAGGTTCCCACTTGGGGCGGCATTTGGCCAGCGGTAATCACTGGTTGGTTGGAAAATTGACGAGAAAAAGCAGCGGGTTAATGTGCTGTAGGCGTTGAAATAACTGCCTTTTGGCCATTTGTCGTGATAAGCGGCTGGTTGTTGAATTTGTAGTAGCAGGGCCGGCCTCTTCGCGGGCACGCCCGCTCCCACAGGGATCTCCACTGCTGTGCAGGCCTGTGCAGTACCTGTGGGAGCGGGCGTGCCCGCGAAAGGGCCGGTACAGACACCACGCATTCCTCAGGTTTTGGTCCCGGGCCCAACTTCGGGTATGATATCGCCCCTTTTTAATCCCCCAGTCAGGCGATTTCCCATGACCAACCAGGCCGCCGAAGTCGCGAAACGCCGCACTTTCGCAATCATTTCCCACCCCGACGCCGGTAAGACCACCATCACCGAGAAGCTGCTGCTGATGGGCAAGGCCATTGCCGTCGCCGGTACCGTGAAGTCGCGCAAGTCCGACCGCCACGCCACTTCCGACTGGATGGAGATGGAGAAGCAGCGCGGCATCTCCATCACCACCTCGGTGATGCAGTTCCCGTACCGCGAGCACATGATCAACCTGCTCGACACCCCCGGCCACGAAGACTTCTCGGAAGACACCTACCGCACCCTGACCGCGGTCGACTCGGCGTTGATGGTGCTCGATGGCGGTAAGGGTGTAGAGCCGCGTACCATCGCCCTGATGGATGTATGCCGCCTGCGTGACACGCCGATCGTCAGCTTCATCAACAAGCTCGACCGTGATATCCGCGACCCGATCGAACTGCTCGACGAGATCGAAGCCGTACTGAAGATCAAGGCCGCGCCGATCACCTGGCCGATCGGTTGCTACCGCGACTTCAAGGGCGTGTACCACCTGACCGGCGACTACATCGTGGTCTACACCCCGGGCCACGGCCATGAGCGTACCGAGGCCAAGATCATCCAGAAGCTGGACTCGGACGAAGCCCGCGCCCACCTCGGCGACCAGTACGATTCGTTCGTCGAACAGCTGGAGCTGGTGCAGGGCGCCTGCCACGCGTTCAACCAGGACGAGTTCATCAATGGCCAGCTGACCCCGGTGTTCTTCGGTACCGCGCTGGGCAACTTCGGTGTCGACCATGTGCTCGACGCGGTGGTCGACTGGGCACCGCGCCCGCTGAGCCGGGTCGCCCACGAGCGCACCGTGGAGCCAGTGGAAGAGAAGTTCAGCGGTTTCGTGTTCAAGATCCAGGCGAACATGGACCCGAAACACCGCGACCGCATCGCCTTCATGCGCATCTGCTCCGGCAAGTACGAGAAGGGCATGAAGATGCGCCACGTGCGTATCAACAAGGACCTGCGCATCGGCGATGCGCTGACCTTCTTCTCCTCCGAGCGTGAGCAGCTGGAAGAGGCCTATGCCGGCGACATCATCGGCCTGCACAACCACGGCACCATCCAGATCGGCGACACCTTCACCGAAGGCGAGGCGCTGGGCTTCACCGGCATCCCGCACTTCGCCCCGGAACTGTTCCGCCGTGTGCGCCTGAAGGACCCGCTGAAATCCAAGCAGCTGCGCCAGGGCCTGCAGCAGCTGGCCGAAGAGGGGGCGACCCAGGTGTTCTTCCCCGAGCGCAGCAACGACATCATTCTCGGTGCGGTCGGCGTGCTGCAGTTCGACGTGGTCGCCAGCCGGCTGAAGGAAGAGTACAAGGTCGAGTGCGCCTACGAGCCGATCACCGTATGGTCGGCCCGCTGGATCACCTGCGATGACAAGAAGAAGCTCGAGGAATTCCAGAACAAGGCCATGGAAAACCTGGCCATCGACGGCGGTGGGCACCTGACCTACCTGGCGCCGACCCGGGTCAACCTGTCGCTGATGGAAGAGCGCTGGCCGGACATCAAGTTCCGCGCTACCCGCGAGCATCATTAAGTATTGAATTGGGGCTGCTTTGCAGCCCTTCGCGGGCACGCCCGCTCCCACAGGTATCGCGTAACCTTCAGGTGTTGTGATTCCTCGTGGGAGCGGGCGTGCCCGCGAAGGGCCGCAAAGCGGCCCCATTTAGTTACCGGCTTTGATACTGGTCCAGATCCGGGTCCTGATGCGGTCGATCTTGGCCGGCATCGCCTCCAGCGCATACAGCTTGCCCATTACTTCCTCGCTCGGGTAAATCATCGTATTACCCTTCATCGCCGGATCCACCAGCCCGTCCGCCTTGAGGTTGCCGTTGGCGTACTGCACGTGGTCGCTGATGTTGGCCATCACCTCCGGCTGCAGCAGGTAGTTCATGTAGGCATACGCAGCCTTCTCGTCCGGCGCATCGGCCGGCATGGCCACCATGTCGAACCACATCGGCGCGCCTTCCCTGGGGATCGAATACCCCACCTTCACCCCGTTGTTCGCCTCTTCGGCACGGTTCTTCGCCTGCAGCACATCCCCCGAGAAGCCCACCACCACGCAGATGTCGCCGTTGGCCAGGTCACCGGTGTATTTCGATGAGTGGAAGTAGCTGATGTACGGACGCACCTGCATCAGCAGCGCCTTGGCCTTGTCGTAATCGGCCGGGTTCTGGCTGTGGTGCGGCAGGCCGAGGTAGTGCAGGGCGATCGGCAGCAGTTCGGGGCCGTTGTCCAGCACCGCGACACCGCAGCTTTTCAGCTTGCTCATGTATTCGGGCTTGAAGATCAGGTCCCACGAATCCACCGGCGCGTTGTCGCCAAGCACGGCCTTGACCTTGTCGATGTTGTAGCCGATGCCGGTACTGCCCCACAGGTACGGGAAGCCGTACTGGTTGCCCGGGTCGTTGACTTCCAGTGCCTTCAGCAGCACCGGGTTGAGGTTGTGCCAGCCGGGCAGTTGCGACTTGTCCAGGCGCTTGAGGGCCTTGCCCTGGATCTGCCGGGCCATGAAGTGGTTGGAAGGGAATACCACGTCATAGCCGGAGTTGCCGGTCATCAACTTGCCATCGAGGGTTTCGTTGCTGTCGTACACGTCATAGGTGGGCACGATGCCACTGGCCTGCTGGAAATTGTTCAGCGTGTCGGGGGCGACATAGCTGGACCAGTTGTAGATCTTCACCGTTTCGGCGGCGCTGGCCACGCTGGCAGCCAGCATCAGGGGGGCGAGAAGGTGCGTGCGCATGTCGGGTTTACCTTGCTTTGTCTGTTGTTATCGAAGGCAGGCGATCAGCGGATCAGAAGATGAGGACGTAGGTCTTGCGTACCGTCTCCTGGATGTCCCAGGTGCCGGTGCTGTTGGCCGGTAGCATCAGTGCGTCTCCGGCTTCTATATGCAGCGGCTCGCCGTGGTCGGGGGTGAACGTGCAGCGGCCCTTGATGAAATGGCAGAACTCCTGCTGCACGATCTGCCGACGCCAACGCCCGGGGGAGCACTCCCAGATGCCGGTCTCGACGCCGTCGCTGCGGGTCACACAGGTGACCGAGGTCACAGCCACGGGGGCGCCGAGGGGGACCGCGACCGGGCTGGAACTGTCGAGCAAGGCGATGTCGGTGTTCTTGAACTGGGTGATGCTCATGAACGGTTGATCCTGTGTCGGGTGATGGGGAATCAGTGCATGAAGCCTTCCATGAAGTCCGCCAGCGCGCCGGCCAGACGCCGCCGCCAGGGCGCGCTGGCGGGGTTGGCGAGGGTGCGGTCCTCGTGGACGAAGCTCTGGATGATGGCGTTGTAGCCCAGCCAGCGGCAGGGCTCGGGGGGCCAGCTGGCCAGGCTCGACAGCGGGCGGTTGTCGAGCACCCACGGTTGCCCGGTCAGTTCGTTGTGCTGATTGAGGATCAGCGCCGCCAGGGTCCGCCCGCCGAGGTTGCTGGCGCCGACGCCTTCGCCACCGTAGCCACCGGCCAGGGCGATGCCACGCTGGCGGTCGCAGAGCATGTGCGGGCGAAAGCGCCGCGCCATGCCCAGGTTGCCACCCCAGGTGTGGGTAATGCGTACGTGCTGCAGTTGCGGGAACAGCTCGCTGAACAGGTAGCGGCGCAGTTCGACTTCGTGTTCGTCCAGGTTGAAGTCTTCACGCAGGCGGCCACCGAAGCGGTAACCGCCACGGGCACCGAACACCAACCGGTTGTCGGCGGTGCGTTGGCCGTAGGTGACCTGGCGGCTGTTCTCGCTGAAGGCCTGGCCCTGGCTCAGGCCGATCTGTGCCCAGGTGGCGTCCGGTAATGGCTCGGTGGCCACCAGCAGGCTTTGCACCGGCAGCTGGTGTCTGCCCAGCGGCGGCAGGCTGGCCGCGTAGCCTTCCACGGCGGGTACGGTCCATTGGCAGCGAATGCGTGCCAGCGGGGTACGCACCTCGCCAGCTTGCCAGTCGATGGCCGGGGTGTTTTCGTAGATCGGCACGCCCAGCGCTTCTACCGCCCGAGCCAGGCCACGCACCAGCCTGGCCGGCTGGAGGGTCGCGGTGTGCGGGCTATAGATGGCGCCATAGGCATTGCTGACCCGCAGTTGGGTATCGAGCTGTTCAGGGCGTAGCCAGCGATAGTCATCCTCGGTCATGCCCTGGCGGTACAGGTTGTCAAGGTGGGCGCGCAGGCTGCGCTCCTGTTCCGGGTAACGTGCGGCGCAGTACAGCACACCGCCCTTGCGGTAGTCGCAGTCGATGCCCTCACGCTGCAACACGCGATGCACTTCATCGGGGATGCCGTGCAGCAGGTCGATGCTGGCCCGGCGCTGTTGCGGTGACAGGGTGGCCAGCAGGCGGTGGTCACCGAGCAGGTTGCCCATCAACCAGCCGCCATTGCGCCCCGAGGCACCGAAGCCGGCGATATTGGCGTCGATCACCGCGATGTTCAGCTGCGGTGCCTGGCGCTTGAGGTAATAGGCCGTCCACAGGCCGGTGTAGCCAGCGCCGATGATGCACACATCCGCTGCCAGGTCTTCGCGCAGGGCCGGGCGGGCGCACAGCGGCTCGTCGAGCTGGTCCATCCACAGGCTGAGCGTGCGCAGGGCTTGCATCGGGTTCGGCTCCACATCCGTCAAGGTCTGTGGGCGATCCTAGTGGGGGCGGGCGATGGCTGTCTTACGTGCGTGCACGCAGGGAATTTTGCTTCAGGTAGGCCTTGGGCGTAAGCCCGGTGTGTTCGCGGAAGCATTTGTAAAACGCCGACAACGAGTTGAAACCGGCGTTGAACGCCAGGTCGTCGATCGTCGCCTCGACACTGTCCTCGCCCAGGCTGGCCATCAGGTGGTGCAGGCGGGCCTGGTTGACGTAGCGGTAGAAGCTTTGCCCGAGCACCTGGTTGAGCAGGTAGGAAATCTGGTTGCGGCTGTAGCCACTCGCGTCCGCCACCTGTTGCAGGTCAAGTTCCGGGTCGAGGTAGGGCCGCTGGCGCTGGAAGTAGTGCTCCAGGTCCTGGGCCATGGTCGACAGCTGCCTTGGCGACAACCCCAGGCGGCTGGTGGCCGGGCGCGGGCCGGAGCGGGTGTGGCCGGTGCCGTTCTGGCGGACCAGGGTGGCGTACTCATTGACCCGCCAGATCAGGCTGTCCTTGACGGTAATCGCCTCGCTGGACTGGAACGCCACCAGGCCGTCACCGCCCTGGACCGTGACCTGGTACTGGATGAACGCCGTGCTGCCGTCGACGCGGATGCGGTCGCTGTGGACGATGTCTTCGCCGGCTTCATGGGGCAGGCAGGCGCGCACGTAGTCGCGTAGTTCCTGGTAGCGGAGCACGCGGTTCTGAAAGAAATCGTGGTACTGGATGTCGGGGTGGTAAAGCGCGATGACGCCGTCGAGGTCACGCTGCTTCCAGCACAGGTGATAACGCAGCACGGTGTCGGCGGTGAGCGGAGACTGCTCGGGGCCGTCGGGGAGGGTGGTGGCGGTCATGAGGCCGATAGTGCATTGCAGAACACCCAGGTGCAAGGGTGGGGATCTGGCAGATTGCATGGTTCTGGCAAGCGGCTACGGCGATAAGGCATTGATTTCTATCAGCTTGGCTTTTTGTGGCCTATGGCATGGCGGGTGCAGTGGTTTGTTCACCATCGAACAAGGAGAAAAGCCATGCGCTCGATATTGTTGTGGATGATCGGGGTTCCGATTCCGGTGATCATTCTGATCTGGTTTTTCATGCATTGAGGTTTTTAGGGCTGTTTTGCGGCCCATCGCGGGTAAATCCGCTCCTACACCCATCGCGGATGAATCCGCTCCTACGACGGTTGCGATGTAGGGGCGGATTCATCCGCGATGGATTTCATGCAGGTCTAGAGAAACTGTTCTGCATAATGACAAGCCACCTGCCGCGTACCCACCTGCCTGAACGCCGGCACCTCCTTGGCACAGCGCTCGGTCGCATACGGGCAACGTTTGTGGAACGCGCACCCGTCCGGTGGATTGAGCGGGTTGGGCAGCTCGCCGGCAATGCGGATCTTCGGTTTCAGGGGATCAGGATGGATCGCCGGCGTCGCCGACAGCAGCGCTTGGGTATACGGATGCAGCGGCTTTTCGTAGATGTCCTCCTTGGGGCCCATTTCCGCCGGTCGGCCCAGGTACATCACCAGCACCTGATCGGCCACATGCCGCACCACCGCCAGGTTGTGCGAGATGAACACGTAGGCGGTGTTGAACTCCTTCTGCAAGTCCATGAACAGGTTCAGCACCTGGGCCTGGATCGAAACGTCCAGTGCCGAAGTCGGTTCGTCCGCGACCAGTACCTTGGGTTGCAGCATCATCGCCCGGGCCAGGGCGATACGCTGACGCTGGCCACCCGAGAACATGTGCGGGTAGCGCTGGTAGTGCTCAGGGCGCAGGCCGACCTGTTCCATCATCTTCTGCACCTTTTCACGCCGCTCGGCCTTGCTCAGCGAAGTGTTGATCAGCAGCGGCTCGGCCAGCTGGTCGCCGATCTTCTGCCGTGGATTGAGCGAGGCGTACGGGCTCTGGAACACCATCTGCACGTCGCGGCGCAGTTGCTTGCGTTCGGTCTTGCTGGCGCCTTTCACCTCGGTGCCGGCGATCTGCAGCGAGCCGGACGACGGCTCTTCGATCAGGGTCAGGGCGCGGGCCAGGGTCGACTTGCCACAGCCGGACTCGCCGACCACGGCCAGGGTCTGGCCAGCCTCCAGCTCGAACGACACGCCATTCAGTGCACGCACCAGGGCATGGCCCTTGAACAGCCCGCGGGAGACTTCGTAATGCCGGGTAAGCTCCCGGGCGGAGAGAACGACGGCCATTACGCCACCTCCTGGTTCAGCGGGTAGAAGCAACGAGCCAGGCTATTGGCCTGGGGATCGAGGGGCGGGCGCTGGTGCCGGCAGTTGTCCTGCACATACGGGCAGCGCGGCGACAGCAGGCAACCTGCCGGGCGGTCGTAGCGCCCTGGGACGATGCCGGGCAGGGTCGCCAGGCGCTCGGCACCGATGCTGTGCTCGGGGATCGCCGCCAGCAGCGCTTCGCTGTAGGGGTGGGCGGGTACGTCGAACAGCTCTGGTACCTGGCCGACTTCCACGGCCTGGCCGGCGTACATCACGCACACCCGCCTGGCGGTCTCGGCCACCACGGCGAGGTCATGGGTGATCAGGATGAGCGCCATGTTGCGCTCTTTCTGCAGGTTGACCAGCAGCTCCATGATCTGCGCCTGAATGGTCACATCCAGCGCCGTGGTCGGTTCATCGGCAATCAGCAGCTTGGGTTCACCGGCAATCGCCATGGCGATCGCCACGCGCTGGCTCATGCCGCCGGACAATTGATGCGGGTAGGCATCCAGGCGGCTTTCCGCTGCCGGGATCTCGACCTTCTTCAACAGCTCCAAAGCACGCTGGCGCGCGGCCTTGCCCTTCAGGCCCAGGTGCTGGCGCAGTACTTCCTCGATCTGGTAGCCCACGGTGTAGCTGGGGTTGAGCGCGGTCATCGGGTCCTGGAAGACCATGGCGATGTCCTTGCCCACCACCTTGCGCCGCTGGCGCCCGCTGAGCTTGAGCATGTCGGTGCCATCGAAGGTCAGCGCGTCGGCGGTGATGCGCCCGGGGGCGTCGATCAGGCCCATCAGGGCCATCATCGTGACCGACTTGCCCGAGCCGGATTCACCGACGATGGCCAGGATTTCACCGGCTTCCACCGTCAGGTCCAGGCCGTCGACCACCGGTACGGCATTGGCGTCGCCGAAGCGCACGTTCAGGTTGTTGATCTGCAACAGTGACATGGCGTTCTCCTCAGGCGGCGTTCTTGAGTTTCGGGTCCAGCGCATCGCGCAGGCCGTCGCCCATCAGGTTGATTGCCAGCACACTGAGCAGAATGGTCAGGCCGGGCAGGCTCACCACCCACCAGGCGCGCTCGATGTAGTCACGGGCCGACGCCAGCATGGTGCCCCATTCGGGCGTCGGTGGTTGCACGCCGAGGCCGAGGAAGCCCAGGGCTGCGGCATCGAGAATGGCCGAAGAGAAACTCAGGGTGGCCTGCACGATCAAGGGCGCCATGCAGTTGGGCAGCACGGTGACGAACATCAGCCGTGGCAGGCCGGCACCGGCCAGGCGCGCGGCGGTGACGTAGTCGCGGTTCAGTTCGCCCATCACGGCGGCGCGGGTCAGGCGCACATAGGAAGGCAATGAAACGATGGCGATGGCAATCACCGTGTTGATCAGGCCTGGGCCGAGGATGGCGACGATGGCCACCGCCAGCAGCAGCGAGGGCAGGGCCAGCATCACGTCCATCAGGCGCATGATCGACGGGCCGAGCAGTTGCGGGAAGAAACCGGCCAGCAGGCCCAGCAGGATGCCCGGGATCAGCGACATCACCACCGACGACAGGCCGATCAGCAGCGACAGCCGCGCGCCCTGGATCAGCCGCGAAAGCAGGTCGCGGCCCAGCTCGTCGGTCCCGAGGATGAACTGCCAGCTGCCGCCTTCCAGCCACACCGGCGGGGTCAGCAGGAAGTCGCGGTACTGCTCGCTCGGGTCGTGCGGGGCGACCCACGGCGCGAACAGCGCGCAGAACACCACCAGGCACATGAAGGCCAGGCCCATCACCGCGCCTTTGTTGCGCGCGAAGGCTTGCCAGAATTCTTTGTACGGCGAAGGGTAGAGCAGGCTCTGGTCCACCGGGCTGGCCGGTGTGACGGAGTTCGGAATCGGGCTAGTCATGGCGAAGGCCTCAGCGCTGATGACGGATGCGTGGGTTGGCCAGGCCGTAGAGGATGTCCACGACGAAGTTGACCAGGATCACCAGGCAGGCGATCAACAGGATGCCGTTCTGGACCACGGGATAGTCACGGGCACCGATGGCTTCGATCAGCCATTTGCCGATGCCCGGCCAGGAAAAGATGGTTTCGGTCAGCACCGCACCGGCCAGCAGCGTGCCGACCTGCAGGCCGAACACGGTCAGCACCGGGATCAAGGCATTGCGCAGGCCGTGCACGAATACCACGCGGGCCGGCGACAGGCCTTTGGCGCGGGCGGTGCGGATGTAGTCCTCGCGCAGCACTTCGAGCATCGACGAACGGGTCATGCGGGCAATTACCGCCAGCGGGATGGTACCGAGCACGATGGCCGGCAGGATCAGGTGCATCAGCGCGTCCTTGAACGCGCCTTCTTCGTCGCTGAGCAAGGTGTCGATGAGCATGAAGCCGGTCTTCGGCTCGATGTCGTAGAGCAGGTCGATGCGCCCGGATACCGGGGTCCAGCCCAGGCTTACCGAGAAGAACATGATCAGGATCAGGCCCCACCAGAAGATCGGCATGGAGTAGCCCGCCAGGGAAATCCCCATCACGCCGTGGTCGAACAGCGAACCGCGCTTGAGCGCGGCGATCACCCCGGCCAGCAGGCCGACGATGCCGGCGAACAGCAGGGCGGCGAAGGCCAGCTCGAGGGTGGCCGGGAACAGGGTGAGGAACTCGTGCCAGACGCTTTCGCGGGTACGCAGCGACTCACCCAGGTCGCCCTGGGCCAGCTTGCCGACGTAATCCAGGTACTGGACCGGCAGCGGCTTGTTCAGCCCCAGGCGCTCCATGGCCTGGGCATGCATTTCGGGGTCGACCCTGCGCTCGCCCATCATCACTTCCACCGGGTCACCGGGGATCAGGCGTATGAGCGCGAAGGTCAGCAAGGTGATGCCGAAGAAAGTCGGTATCAACAGGCCAAGGCGCCGGGCAATAAAACTCAACATTGTCGGGGTTACCTCATCAGGCCGTGGGGCGGGCAGCCCGTTACGGCGGGGCCGCCGGGCCCCGTGTGGGCGGCCGGCGGTCGTTGTTGTTCTACTTCACCTTGGTGGTGGCGAAGTTGTTGTTGGTCAGAGGGTTGATCACGTAGCCCTCCACATTGTCACGCATGGCAGTGAACATCTTCGGATGCGCCATGCTGATCCAGGGTTGTTCGTCATCGTACACTTTCAATGCCTCGTTATAGAGCCTTGCACGCTCGTCGTTGTCGATCACTTCGCGGGCGCGGCTGATCAACTCCTGGAACTTGGGGTTGCACCAGCGCGCATAGTTCTCGCCGCTTTTCACGGCATCGCAGCTGAGCAGCGGGCTGAGGAAGTTGTCCGGGTCGCCGTTGTCGCCGGCCCAGCCGGTGGATACCAGGTCGGCTTCGCCCTTCTTCGCCCGGCGCAGCATCTCGGCCCACTCCATCACGCGGATGTCCAGCTTGAGGCCGATCTGCTTGAGGTCGGCCTGCAGCATCTCGGCGGACAGGCGCGGGTTGGGGTTGGTCGGGCCGCCGCCGTTGCGGGTGAACAGGGTTAGCACCGTGCCCGGCGGTACGCCAGCTTCGTTGAGCAGTTGGCGTGCCTTGGCCAGGTCGCGGGGCGGGTTCCTGTTCTCGTTGTTGTAGCCGATCATGGTCGGCGGGTAAGGGTTCACGCCGACCAGCGCATTGCCCTTGCCGAACAGCTGGTCGACGTGGGTCTGGCGGTCGAAGGCCATGTTGATGGCTTTGCGCACGCGCACGTCGCTCAGGTACTTGTGTTCGGTGTTCATCGAGATATAGCCGGTGACCAGGGCCTCGATCTCTTCGACCTTGAGTTTCGGGTCCTGCTTGATCGACGGCACGTCATCGGGCTTGGGGTAGAGCGCCACCTGGCACTCGTTGGCGCGCAGTTTCTGCAGGCGCACGTTGCTGTCGGTGGCGATGGCGAACACCAGCGCATCGGCTGGCGGTTTGCCACGGAAATAGTCCGGGTTGGGCTTGAAGCGAACCTGGGCGTCCTTGTTGTAACGCTGGAAGATGAACGGGCCGGTACCGATCGGCTTGCTGTTCAGCTCGGCAGTCTTGCCCGCCTTGAGCAACTGGTCGCCGTACTCGGCGGAGTAGATCGAGGTAAAGCCCATGGCCATGTCGCGCAGGAACGGCGCTTCCGGTCGGGTGAGGGTAATCACCACGGTGTGCGCGTCGGTCTTGCTGACCGACTTGAGCAGTTCCTTGAACCCCATGCTCTCGAAGTACGGGTAGCCAACGCTGGTCTTGTCATGCCAGGGATGGTTCGGGTCGAGCTGGCGATTGAGGCTCCACAACACGTCATCGGCGTTGAAGTCGCGGGTTGGTTTGAAGTAGTCGGTGGTGTGGAACTTCACCCCCTGACGCAGATGGAAGGTGTAGGTCAGGCCGTCGGCCGAAATGTCCCAGCGCTCAGCCAAGGCCGGCTGGATCTCGGTGGTGCCGGGCTTGAAATCGACCAGGCGGTTGAACACTGTCTCGGCCGAGGCATCGGCGGTGACCGCAGTGGTGTACTGGACGATGTCGAACCCTTCCGGGCTGGCTTCGGTACATACCACCAGCGGTTTGGCCGCCAGTTGCGTGGCGCCGCCCAGTAGCAGCGCGGCCAGGGCCAGGCGCAGTGGTCGCGACTTCATCAAAGCTCTCTGCATGGGTGAAAACTCCCTGCTTGCATGGGTTCCAGCGTAGCCGCCCCGGACCGCAGCGAAACGGGCCGGGGCGCCGACGGTCAGAGAATGTTGAACGGAATGGTGGTGACCACCCGGAACTCGTCCAGGCTGCCATCGCCCTGGGCCTTGCTGGCGCGGTGCGCGGTGTAGGTGGCGCGAATGCTGGTGTCCTTCAGCGGCCCGCTCTGCACCGCGTAGCTGGTGCCGATGCCCCACTCGTAGTGGGTTTCGCCATCCAGGCCGTTCACGTCATAGGCGGTACCGCGGTAATGGGTGCCGTCGATGCCCCAGCCGCGGGCGTTGTACAGGTTGAACTTCAGCCCCGGCACGCCGTAGGGCGCCATGTTCAGCACGTAGGAAAGCTGCAGCGATTTCTCGTTGGGGCCGTTGAAGTCCGACAGCAGCGAGTTGGCCAGGTAGATGCCGTTGGTTTCGTGCAGGTAGTCGAAGTACTCGTTGCCGTTGACCTGCTGCCACGAGGCACTGACGGTGTGGGCCTGGTGGGTCAGGCCGAACGACAGGCTGTAGGTGTCGTTGTCGATCTCGCCCATCTTCTGGCTACCGGCGTCGACGGTCTTGTAGTAGTTCAGGCCGGTGCTCAGGCTCAGCACCGCACTGTCGCCGAGCACGTGGTTGGCACCGAAGTAGTACTGGTTCCAGAAGTCGTCGACCTTGGTGGCGTACAGGCTGGTGGTCAGGCTCTTGAACGGCTGGTAGTTGATGCCGGCGGTGCTGGCGCGGTCGGTTTCCACGCCGGTGGCACTGTACTCGCTGCGGAACTTGCTGAGGCTCTGTTCGGTGCGTGGCGAGACGCGGTCGAAGGTGCCCAGGTCGAAGCTCAGGTTGTCGAATTCGGCGCTGTGCAGGAACGCACCCTGGAAGCTCGAGGGCAGGGCGCGGTTGCCGATGTAGGCGATCATCGGTGTGTCCACCGATTGGCGGCCGACGGTCAGGGTGGTGTTGGACACGCGTGCCTTGACGTTGGCCAGGCCCATCTTGCTCCACTGGCCGACCGGGTCGCCGTCGCTGTGGGTCAGGGTGCGGTTGTTCGGCCCGGCGATCGCGGCACGGCCCTGTTCCAGGGCAATGGCGTTGTAGCCGGCGGCCTCCACGGCGAAGCCGACGGTGCCCTGGGTGAAGCCGGAGCTGTAGTTGAGGATGGTGCCCTGCACCCAGTTGTCACGGCTGTGGGTGTCGTGGCGGGTGCCGTCGCTCTTGTAGTACTTCCATAGCGGCGCGCGCGTGGCGCGTTCGCGCGCATACCAGTTGCGGGTGCTGCCGGACAGACTCTGGCCATCGAGGAAGCCGCTGGCCTGCTCCTGCTCACTGCTGCCTTTGAGGGTGACGGGGACATAGTCCTGGCTCTGCGGGTCGGCCTGGGTCACGGTGGACAAGGCACTGATGGATAAAGCCAGTGCGGTCAAGGTGAATAGTCTCAAGGTAAAAGCTCCCTTTCTGTTCTTCTAGTTATTCCCTGGCCTTGTGGGCCGGGGCTCTTGCTGCGGTGTTGCCAGGGCTGCCCGGGGTTTCCGGGCTGAATCGGGGCGCTGTGTCGCCTGTACCGGCCTCTTCGCGGGTAAACCCGCTCCCACAGGGGCTGTGCAGCCCCTGGCTTGCGGATACCTTGTGGAAGCGGATAGGCCCGCGAAGTGGCGGCTGCAGGTTGGAAATCAGTCAACACTCACACCGGAAAAATCATTGCGCCCGAACGGGCTGACCTTGAACTCGGAAACCTTGACACTGAGCGGCTGGTTCACCGTGGAATGCGCCACCGGGGTAATCGGTACCTGTTGCTTGAGGCGTTGCTGGGCCTGCTGGTACAGCGCCGTGCGTTGGCTGCGGTCGGTGACCTGCTTGGCCTGCTTGACCAGGCGGTCGTATTGCGGGTCGCACCACAGCGAATAGTTGTTGCTGCCGATCGCGTCGCAGTTGTAGAGGGTGCCCAACCAGTTGTCCGGGTCGCCGTTGTCGCCGGTCCAGCCGATCAGGGCGATATCGTGCTCGCCACTTTTCATGCGTTTGAGGTATTCGCCCCATTCGTAGCTGACGATGCGCACCTTGAAGCCGAGCTTGCTCCAGTCGGCCTGGAGCATTTCCGCCATCAGCTTGGCGTTGGGGTTGTACGGGCGCTGGACCGGCATGGCCCACAGGGTGATTTCGCTGCCGGGCTTCACGCCGGCCTGCTGCAGCAGCTGGCGGGCCTTTTCCGGGTCATAGGGCGCGTCCTTGATGCTGCTGTCATAGGACCACTGGGTCGGCGGCATGGCGTTGACGGCCAGCTGGCCGGAGTCCTGGTACACCGCCTGGAGGATCGCCTGTTTGTTCACCGCCATATCCATCGCCTGACGCACTTCCAGGCGGTCGAACGGCGGATGCTGGGTGTTGTAGGCGATGTAGCCGAGGTTGAAGCCCGGTTGCTGCAGCACCTGCAGCTTGCTGTCGGCCTTCAGCGCCGGCAGGTCGGCCGGGCGCGGGTGCAAGGTGACCTGGCATTCGTTGCGGCGCAGCTTCTGGATACGCACCGAAGGGTCGGTGTTGATCGAGAACACCAGATTGTCGATCTTCACCTCGTCTGCTGCCCAATAAGCCTGGTTGCCCTTGTAGCGAATCTGCGAGTCCTTCTGGTAGCGCTGGAACACGAACGGCCCAGTGCCGATCGGTTGCTGGTTGATGTCGCTGGGGCGCCCGCTGGCCAGCAACTGCCCGGCGTATTCGGCAGAGAGAATGGAGGCGAAGCTCATGGCCAGGTTCTGGATGAAGGCGGCATCGACCGCGTTCAAGGTGAACACCACGGTCATCGGGCCAGTTTTCTCGACGCGGGCGATGTTCTTGTCCAGGCCCATGCTGACGAAATAGGGAAACTCGGTGGGGTAGGCCTGGCGGAACGGGTGGCTCTTGTCGAGCATGCGGTTGAAGGTGAACAGCACGTCGTCGGCGTTGAAGTCGCGGCTGGGCGTAAAGGCCTTGTTGCTGTGGAATTTCACCCCCTCGCGCAGGTGGAAGGTGTAACGCAGGCCATCGTCGGACACCTCCCAGCGCGTCGCCAGGGCGGGTTGCACGGCGGTGCCTCCACGCTCGAACTCGACCAGGCGGTTGTAAATGGGTTCGGCGGCGTCGTTGTCGGTGGCGCTGGTGTATTGCGCGGTGTCGAAGCCGGCGGGGCTGCCTTCGGAGCAGAACACCAGGTTGTTGGCCAGCGCGGCCGGGGCCTGGCTGATCAGGCCCAGGGCAAGCAGGGCGGAAAGACGAGTGACAGGGCGCATGGCAAGTCCTTTTACGTCTGTTGGCGCCGCCTCTCGGTACGAATGGCGGCAACAGTTCGCCGACCCCGCCACGGGTAGCGGCGGGACGACATGAGGGGATGGTGGATCGGCGGGGCACCCGCCGCTCAGCGGGTGCCGTGGCTAGCCTATTTGTCCACGCTGACGCCGTAGAAGGAGTTCAGTCCGAACGGGCTGATCTTGAAGTCCTTCACCTTGGCGCTCATGGGCTGGTACACCGTGGAGTGGGCGATCGGGGTGATCGGCACCTGCTCCTTGAGGATGTGCTGTGCCTGCCGGTACAGCTCGGTGCGCTTGGCCTGGTCGGAAGTGGCCTTGGCCTGCTTGATCAGGTCATCGTAGGGCTTGTAGCACCACTTGGAGAAGTTGTTGCCGTTCATGGCATCGCAGCCGTACAGGGTGCCCAGCCAGTTGTCCGGGTCACCGTTGTCGCCGCTCCAGCCGATCAGCATGGCGCCCTGTTCGCCACCCTTGGAGCGTTTGATGTATTCACCCCATTCGTAGCTGACGATCTTCGCCTTGATACCCACCTTGGCCCAGTCCGATTGCAGCATTTCAGCCATCAGCTTGGCATTGGGGTTGTACGGGCGCTGTACCGGCATGGCCCACAGGGAGATCTCGGTACCTTCCTTGATACCGGCTTCCTTGAGCAGCTGCCTGGCCTTTTCCGGGTCGTACGGGGCGTCCTTGATGCTGTCGTCATAGGACCACTGGGTTGGCGGCATGCCGTTGACTGCCAGCTGGCCGGCGCCCTGGTACACCGACTCGATGATCTTCTTCTTGTCCACGGCCATGTCCAGCGCCTGGCGCACTTTCAGCTGGGCCAGCGGGTTGGCTTCGTTGCTGCCCTTGATCTTGTCCATCACGTTATAGGCGATATAGCCGAGGTTGAAACCGGCCTGGTCCGGCATCTGCAGCTTGGGGTCCTGCTTCAGCGGCTGGATGTCGGCCGGGCGCGGGAACAGGGTGACCTGGCATTCGTTCTTCTTCAGCTTCTGCATGCGCACCGAGGCGTCGGTGGTAATGGCGAAGATCAGGTTGTCGATCTTCACGTCGTCAGGTTGCCAGTAGTCCTTGTTGCCCTTGAAGCGGATCTGCGCGTCCTTCTGGTACTTGCTGAACACGAACGGGCCGGTGCCGATGGGTTTCTGGTTGATATCGGCAGCCTTGCCGTCCTTGAGCAACTGGTCGGCGTATTCGGCGGACTGGATCGAGGCGAAGCTCATGGCCAGGTTCTGGATGAAGGCGGCGTCGACCTCGTTGAGGGTGAACCTCACCGTGTGTTCGTCGAGCTTCTCCACTTTGGCAATGTTCTTGTCCATGCCCATGTCGGTGAAGTACGGGAACTCGGTGGGGTAGGCCTTACGGAACGGGTGATCCTTGTCGAGCATGCGGTTGAAGGTGAACAGCACGTCGTCGGCGTTGAATGCGCGGGTGGGCTTGAAGTAGTCGGTGCTGTGGAACTTGACCCCGTCGCGCAGGTGAAAGGTGTAGGTCTTGCCGTCGTCGGATACTTCCCACTTGGTCGCCAGGCCCGGGATGACAGCGGTGCCGCCGCGTTCGAACTGGGTCAGGCGGTTGAACACGGTCTCGGCAGAGGCGTCGAAGTCGGTCCCTGTGGTGTATTGCCCCGGGTCGAAGCCGGCCGGGCTGCCTTCGGAGCAGAACACCAGGTTGGACGCGGCGAGGGCCGACGGTGCGCCGGAGAGCAAGCCTGCGCCTAGCAGGAACGGAATGACTGCGTGTTTGAGCATGGTGGCCTCATTGTTGTCATTTTTCGATTTGAGGTGGCCTCGTGAGCCGACCTGCGGATACTTATGCAGGGGGTATACCCAATGCAATATGGCAAGGGTTCATTGGCGCCAGAAAAGTGGAACGGCCGTACATGGATGTCGCATTGGTATAACTTTTCGCGAAGTTGAACGTTTGCGAGGGCAAAATGATGGCTTTTTGCGGGATATTTCGGGGCGGGAAAAGCTGTAGGAAGCACCTTAATGGTGCGTAGGAATGCTCTGAAAGGTTGAAATTGACGTGGTCTTCGAGGGAGCGGGCATGCCGCTCCCTCGAACGGGTCAAGGCATTTGCACTTCGATCAGGCCATCGGCATTCATGCTGACTTCACTGGTACCGGCCTCGATATCTGGCGCCGGCGCCGCCTCATCAGCCCCCATTGCCTTCATCGCCATTGGCGCACTGCGCAGGTATGGGCGTGGGTAACCGCTGCTGTTGAGGTTCAGGCTGACCACCTTGTAGCCTTTGCCGCCCAGCGCCTCGGTCGCCAGTTGTGCACGTGCCTTGAAGGCATCCACTGCATCCTTGAGCAGTGCATCCTCGCTGGCCTTGCGCGTGGCCGGGGCGATGGAGAAGTCCATGCCGCCCATCTTCAGTTCTTGCAGCAGGTCGGCAGTCAGTTGCGACAGGGCCGGGAAGTTGGCGCTTTCCAGGCGCAGCTCGGCACGCTCGCGCCAGCCGGTGATCTTCTGGCCCTTGCTGTCATACACCGGGTAGCTGTTGCGGCTGCCCTGGCTGATCTTCACGTCCTTGACCTGACGCGACTGCTGCACCGCCTTGTTCATGGTCTCGGTGATCTGCTGGGCCAGCTTGCCGGGGTCGCTGTTCTGCGCTTCGCTGTACAAGGTCACGACCATCAGGTCGCGCGCCACCTCCTTGCTGACTTCGGCACGCAGCGATACCTGGTTGTAGCGCGGTTCATCGGCAGCCAATGCCGGCAGGCTGGCGAGCAGGCCGCAGGACAGGATCAGCGCGGCGCCGCGACGAGGGTTTTGCATGGGATACTCCTTGGCAATAAAAGGCGTGGGCTCTGGCCATCCATTCCACGCATGGGCCTTCAGACCGGCAACAGTGTAGTGGGTTCAAAAGTGCCATCATGGACTTGTGACAAAGTGTGGCGCTTTGCCGCATCGCTGCAGCGAGGTGCCAGGCTTCGGTATACTCCAGCCGATTTTTCTGGAGCACTCATCAGGAGAGCTCATGCTCGCCGCCGTACAACCGCTGTCCGCTACCCGCCAGAACCTCTGGCGCCTGACCGTCATTCGGGTCCTGGTCCTGGCTGCCCAGGCCGGCTCCGTGGGTGTCGCCTACTGGACCGAACTGCTGCCGCTGCCCTGGCTTTCGCTGGCCGGCACCTTGGCCCTGTCCTCGCTGCTGTGTGCCTTCACGGCCCTGCGCCTGCGCCTGTCGCTGCCGGTCACCGAGCTGGAATATGCCCTGCAGCTGGCCTGTGACCTCCTGATCCACAGTGCCTTGCTGTACTACTCCGGTGGTTCGACCAACCCGTTCGTCTCGTATTACCTGGTGCCGCTGGCGATCGCTGCGGTGACCTTGCCGTGGCTGTATTCGCTGATTCTTTCCGGCATTGCGCTGACCGCCTACAGCCTGCTGCTGGTGCAGTTCTACCCGCTTGAAGGCTTGCCGATGGCGCGGGACAAGATGCAGGTTTATGGCATGTGGCTGAGCATCGCCCTGGCCGCCGCAGTGATCACCTTCTTTGCTGCACGCATGGCCGAAGAGTTGCGCCGCCAGGAGCAGCTGCGCTCCGAGCGGCGCGAGGAAAGCCTACGCGATGAACAGCTGCTGGCCGTGGCCACCCAGGCCGCCGGCGCGGCCCATGAGCTGGGCACGCCGTTGGCGACCATGAGCGTGTTGCTCAACGAAATGCGCCAGGACCACGCCGACCCGCTGCTGCAGGAAGACCTGCAGATCCTGCAGGACCAGGTGAAGCTGTGCAAGGAAACCCTGCAACAGCTGGTGCGTGCCGCCGAGGCCAATCGGCGCCTGGCGGTGGTGGAGCAGGACGTGACCGCCTGGCTCGACGAAGCGCTCAACCGCTGGCACCTGATGCGTCCGGAGGCCAGCTACCGCTTCCAGCGCCTGCGCGACGGCCAGGTACCGCGCCTGACCCCGCCACCAGACCTGACCCAGGCGCTGCTGAACCTGCTGAACAATGCCGCTGATGCCTGCCCCGATGACCTTGAAGTGCGTCTGGACTGGGACGCCCATGACATCGTCATCAGTATCCGTGACCATGGCCCTGGCGTGCCGCCGGCCATTGCCGAAGCCATCGGCAAACCCTTCATTACCACCAAGGGCAAAGGCTTCGGCCTTGGCCTGTTCTTGAGCAAGGCCAGCGTGACCCGTGCGGGCGGTTCGGTGAAACTCTATAGTCATGAACAGGGTGGCACCCTGACCGAACTGCGCCTGCCCCATGGCAAGCGAGGAGATGAATGATGAGCGAAGAAAACCAGGTCGAAAGCGAAGAGCTTCCGCACCTGCTGCTGGTGGACGACGATGCCACCTTCACCCGGGTCATGGCCCGTGCCATGAGCCGCCGCGGTTTCCGCGTGAGTACCGCCAGCTCTGCCGAGGAAGGGTTGCTGCTGGCCCAGCAGGACTTGCCGGACTACGCCACGCTGGACCTCAAGATGGAGGGTGACTCCGGCCTGGTGCTGCTGCCCAAGCTGCTGGAGCTGGACCCGGAAATGCGCGTGGTGATCCTGACCGGCTACTCGAGCATTGCCACCGCCGTGGAAGCGGTCAAGCGTGGCGCCTGCAACTACCTGTGCAAACCGGCCGATGCCGATGATGTGCTGGCGGCGTTGCTGTCGGAGCACACTGACCTGGATACCCTGGTGCCGGAAAACCCGATGTCGGTCGACCGCCTGCAGTGGGAGCATATCCAGCGTGTGCTGAACGAGCACGAGGGCAATATCTCGGCCACTGCGCGGGCGCTGGGCATGCACCGGCGGACCTTGCAGCGCAAGCTGCAGAAGCGCCCGGTCCGGCGCTGAATCCTGCCGGGCTTGTACCGGCCCTTTCGCGGGCTCGCCCGCTCCCACAGGTACTGCACAGGTCTTGGGCTTGTGGAATACCTGTGGGAGCGGGCAAGCCCGCGAAGAGGCCGGTATTGGCAGAAACTTCCTGATAAAGCCCGTCGATCTCCGCAATTCCTGACGCGTTGGCGTATCATTGGCCGCCTGACGGCAACTCCTCCAGGATCGCTTGCGCATGCTCGCCCTTCTTATCCAGACGCTGAACATCACGGCACCGGTCTTCGCCATGCTGTTCATGGGTGTGCTGCTCAAACGCATCCGCCTGATCGATGACAATTTCAACCGCGTCGCTTCGCAGCTGGTGTTCAACGTGTGCATGCCGGCGCTGTTGTTCCTCGGCATCTACCACGCCGACCTGGGCGCTGCGGTCAAACCCGGGGTTCTGCTGTATTTCATCGCTGCCACCTTGGTCGGTTTCGCCATCGCCTGGGGCCTGGCCATCTGGCGCTGCACCGAGGCGGACCGGGGCATCTACACCCAGGGCGCCTTCCGTGGCAACAACGGTGTGATCGGCCTGGCCCTGGCCGCCAGCCTTTACGGCGACTACGGCATTTCCCTGGGGGCGGTGCTCGCCGGCCTGGTGATCCTGCTGTACAACTCGCTGTCGGCGGTGGTGCTGGCGGTGTACAGCCCGGACCTGAAGTCCGACCCGTGGAGCATCTGCAAGAGCATTTTCAGCAACCCGTTGATCATCAGCGTGCTGGTGGCCACGCCAATGGCCTACGCTCAGGTGCCGCTGCCCAACTGGCTGCTCACTTCGGGCGACTATCTGGCCCAGATGACCTTGCCGCTGGCACTGATCTGCATCGGTGGCACCCTGTCGCTGGCGGCGCTGCGCGACAGCGGCAGGCTGGCCATCGACGCCAGCCTGGTGAAAATGGTCTGGCTGCCGCTGGTCGGCACCTTGGGCGCCTGGCTCTGCGGCTTCCGCGGTGCCGAACTGGGCATCCTGTTCCTGTACATCGGGAGCCCGACCGCAGCAGCCAGCTACGTCATGGCGCGGGCAGCCAACGGCAACCATGAGCTCGCCGCCTCGATCATCGTGGTTACCACGCTGATGGCGGCGGTCACTACCAACATCGGCATTTTCATCTTGCAGTGGGGCGGATGGATCTAGATCCTTCACTGCAAATAACACAACAACACTGCCTCACTGAGCTAAAGGACACTTCATGCAAGACCAGAGCACGCCCGAGCGCCTGCAGCGCGGGCTGAAGAATCGCCATATCCAGCTGATTGCGCTGGGCGGGGCTATCGGCACCGGGTTGTTCCTGGGCATCGCCCAAACCATCCAGCTGGCCGGTCCCTCCGTGCTGCTGGGCTATGCCATTGCCGGCCTGATGGCCTTCCTGATCATGCGCCAGCTGGGCGAAATGGTGGTGGAAGAGCCGGTGGCCGGCAGCTTCAGCCACTTCGCGCACCAGTACTGGAGCGAGTTCGCCGGTTTCGTCTCGGGCTGGAACTACTGGGTGGTGTACGTGCTGGTCGGCATGGCCGAGCTCACTGCGGTGGGCATCTATGTGCAGTACTGGTGGCCGGGCTTCCCCACCTGGGCGACGGCAGCGATCTTCTTCGTGGTGATCAACCTGATCAACCTGACCCAGGTGAAGGTCTACGGCGAGATGGAGTTCTGGTTCGCCCTGGTCAAGGTGGTGGCCATCGTCAGCATGATCGGTTTCGGCGCCTGGTTGCTGACCAGCGGTCATGGTGGCCCGGATGCCAGCGTGGCCAACCTGTGGCAGTACGGCGGCTTCTTCCCCAACGGCGTCACTGGCCTGGTGATGGCGCTGGCGGTGATCATGTTCTCGTTCGGTGGCCTGGAACTGGTGGGCATCACGGCTGCCGAGGCCGACAACCCACGCCAGAGCATTCCCAAGGCCACCAACCAGGTGGTGTACCGTATCCTCATCTTCTACATCGGCGCCCTGGCGGTGCTGCTGTCGCTGTACCCGTGGCAGAAGGTGGTGCAGGGCGGTAGCCCGTTCGTGATGATCTTCCACGAACTGGACAGTGACCTGGTGGCGACCATCCTCAATATCGTGGTGCTGACGGCCGCGCTGTCTGTGTACAACAGCTGTGTATACGCCAACAGCCGCATGCTGTTCGGCCTGGCCAGCCAGGGCGACGCGCCACGGCAATTGCTGAAGGTCAGCCGCAGTGGCGTGCCGCTGACCGCGCTGGGCGTGTCGGCGCTGGCGACCGGGCTGTGTGTGCTGATCAACTACCTGATGCCGGGCGAAGCCTTCGGCCTGCTGATGGCGCTGGCGGTATCGGCGCTGGTGATCAACTGGGCGAGCATCAGCATTACTCACCTGAAGTTCCGCAAGGCCAAGCTGGCGGCCGGGATCACCCCGTTCTACAAGAGCTGGGGGCACCCGTTGACCAACTACCTGTGCCTGGCGTTCATCGTGCTGATTCTGGTGGTGATGTACCTGACCCCGCCGATCCGCATTTCGGTGATGCTGATCCCGGCGTGGATCGCCGCGCTGTGGGTCGCTTTCAAGCTGAAGAAGGCGCGCCAGGCCAAATAGGCAAGGCAGGCCTGGCCTCTTCGGGCACGCCCGCTCCCACAGGGACCCCACAGGCTCCGAAACCTGTGCAGTACCTGTGGGAGCGGGCGTGCCCGCGAAGAGGCCGGGCCTGAAAAAGGCTGAATCAGCCTTGGTAGCTGTCGATCACTTCCTGCGCCGCCCGGAACGCATCGATCGCCGCCGGCACCCCGGCGTACACCGCGCAATGCAGCAGCGCTTCGCGAATCTCCTCCACGGTACAACCGTTGTTCAACGCCCCGCGTACATGCCCCTTGAGTTCCTGCGGGCATTTGAGTGCCGTGAGCGTGGCCAGGGTAATCAGGCTGCGAGTCTTCAACGGCAAGCCGTCGCGCGCCCACACGCTGCCCCACGCATGTTCGTTGACGAACTCCTGCAGCGGCCGGGTAAAGTCAGTGGCATTGCCCAGGGCGCGGTCGACAAACGCATCGCCCATTACCTGGCGGCGAATCTGCTCGCCGGTCTTGTCGCTATCAGCCATGTTGTTTTCCTTAGTGTTGGCGGCGCCAGGCACGCACGGTGGTGTACAGCAACACCACGGCGAGCACCGGCAGCACGTAGAACATCAGCCGCTCCAGGCGGCCGGCCAGCGGCAGGCCCATGGTAAACGCCGCCACATGCAGGCCATAGGCCAGGTAGAGGCAGAGGAATACCAGGCCCTCGGCCCGGGTGATGCGGTAACCGGAATAGAACACCGGCAGGCTCAGCGCGGCAACGCCGAGCATCACCGGCAGGTCGAAGGCCAGGGCGTTGGGTGAAATCGACAGCGGTTCGGGGGTGACCAGTGCGGTAAGGCCCAGTACGGCCAGCAGGTTGAACAGGTTGCTGCCGATCACCGTACCCACGGCGATTTCCCGTTCCCCGCGCAGGGCGGCGATCAGCGCGGCGGCCAGTTCCGGCAACGAGGTGCAGATGGCGACCACGGTCAGGCCGATGATGCGCTCGGACAGGCCGAGGTCGGTGGCCACTTCCACGGCGGCTTCCAGCAGCAGGTGGCCGGCCAGGCTCAGCAGGCCCAGGCCTGCCAGCACCTGCAGCAGCGTGCCTGACCAGAAGCGCCCGGCGCTGGCGACGACGGTGGCCGGGGCAGGGTAGGTGCGCGCGTAGTGACGGGACTGATGCCAAAGCGTCGCCAGGTAGCCGGCCAGGCCCACCAGCAGCAATGCCCCTTCGGTCCGGCCCAGGTGGCCGTTGGCGGACAGCCCGTAGACCAGCCCGCTGGCTGCGATCATCAGTGGAATGTCCAGGCGTACCAGCTGCCGCGACACCCGCAGCGGAATGATCAGCGCGGCCAGACCGAGAATGACCAGCACGTTGAAGATGTTGCTGCCGATCACGCTGCCCACGGCCACATCCGGCGCACCTTGGTAGGCGGCCTGCAGGCTGACCGTGAGTTGCGGCGCGGTACTGCCGAAGGCGACCAGGCTCAGGCCGATGATCAGTGGGCGTACGTGCAGGCGCTGGGCCAGGCGCAAGGCTGCGCGTACCAGCAGTTCGGCGCCAGCCACCAGCAACAGCAGGGCAATGCCCAGTTGCAGAAGGCTGAAGGTAGCAAGGGTGGCCAAGTCGAAAATGGTCGGACTCCTGTCGCGTCAGTCGCTAAGCCCTTGTACTCGCACCCGCGCGGTTCCGCTACGGATCATGCCGATTTTTTCCGCCGCAGCCCGTGACAGGTCGATGAGGCGGCCGCGGGTATGTGGCCCACGGTCGTTGATACGCACTACCACGCTGCGCTGGTTGGCGGTGTTGGTAACCAGCACGCGAGTGCCAAAGGGCAGGCTGCGGTGGGCGGCAGTGAGGCCGTTCTGGTTGAACGGTTCGCCGCTGGCGGTGCGTTTGCCGTGGTGGCGCGAGCCGTAATAGGAGGCGGTGCCCGTCTGGTCGTAGCCGCGCGGGTCGATGTCATGGCTGGCGCAGCCGGCCAACAGGGAATAGAGGGCGAGGGTGCTCAGGGATCGTTTTAGCAAGTCAGGTGCTCCGCTGCTGCAGTTGGGGCCGCTGTGCGGCCCATCGCCGGCAAGCCGACTTCCACAGGGAACCCGCAGCCCTTGAGAGCGGTGCTGTACCTGTGACAGCTGGCCTGCCGGCGATCGAGGGCGGAGCCCTCGCCGCATTTTCAAATCACCCTTCGAGCTTGGCCTTGAGCAATTGGTTCACCTGCCCGGGGTTGGCCTTGCCTTTGGAAGCTTTCATCGCCTGGCCGACGAAGAAGCCGAACATCTTGCCACGCTTGGCCTCGTCGGCGGCGCGGTACTGTTCGACCTGCTCGGCGTTGGCCGCCAGCACTTCGTCGAGCATCTTGTCGATCGCACCGGTATCGGTGACCTGCTTCAGGCCTTTGCTGTCGATGATGCTGTCGGCATCACCTTCACCGGCGGCCATGGCCTCGAACACGGTCTTGGCGATCTTGCCGCTGATGGTATTGTCGCGGATACGCAACAGCATGCCACCCAGTTGCGCAGCGCTGACCGGCGCCTGGTCGATCTCGATGCCCAGCTTGTTCAGCAGGCTGCCGAGCTCGACCATGACCCAGTTTGCAGCCAGCTTGGCGTCGCCACCAATCTTCACCACTTCTTCGAAGTAGTCCGCCTGTTCGCGGCTGGATGCCAGCACATTGGCGTCGTAGGCCGACAGGCCGTACTGCTTCTGGAAGCGCTCGACCTTCTGCGTCGGCAGCTCTGGCAGGCCGGCACGGACAGTTTCCAGGAAGCTGTCCTCGATTACCACCGGCAGCAGGTCCGGGTCGGGGAAGTAACGGTAGTCGTTGGCTTCCTCCTTGCTGCGCATGGAGCGGGTCTCGTCCTTGTTCGGGTCGTACAGGCGGGTTTCCTGAACCACCTTGCCGCCGTCCTCGATCAGGTCGATCTGGCGCTGGATCTCGCTGTTGATCGCGCGCTCGATGAAGCGGAACGAGTTGACGTTCTTGATCTCGCAGCGGGTGCCGAATTCGGCCTGGCCTTTCGGCCGGATCGACACGTTGCAGTCGCAACGCAGCGAGCCTTCGGCCATGTTGCCGTCGCAGATGCCCAGGTACCGCACCAGCGCGTGGATTGCCTTGACGTAGGCCACGGCTTCCTTGGCGCTGCGCATGTCCGGCTCGGAAACGATCTCCAGCAGCGGGGTGCCGGCACGGTTGAGGTCGATGCCGGTGGAGCCGCTGAAGTCTTCGTGCAGGCTCTTGCCGGCGTCTTCTTCCAGATGCGCACGGGTTACCCCGATGCGCTTGATGGTGCCGTCTTCCAGGGCGATGTCGAGGTGGCCCTTGCCGACGATCGGCAGGTCCATCTGGCTGATCTGGTAGCCCTTGGGCAGGTCGGGGTAGAAGTAGTTCTTGCGCGCGAACACGTTGCGCTTGCCGATCTCGGCGTCGATGGCCAGGCCGAACATGCACGCCATGCGCACGGCTTCCTGGTTCAGCACCGGCAGTACGCCGGGCATGCCCAGGTCAACCAGGCTGGCCTGGGTGTTCGGTTCGGAACCGAAGGTGGTGGCGCTGCCGGAGAAGATCTTCGACTGGGTGGCGAGCTGAGTGTGGATTTCCAGCCCGATCACAACTTCCCATTGCATGTGTGAATTCCTCAGAAGCCGTTGGGGGCGCGGGTATGCCAGTCGGTCACTTGCTGGTAGCGGTGCGCGACATTGAGCAGGCGGCCTTCCTGGAAGTACGGCGCCAGCAGTTGCACGCCGACCGGCAGGCCGTCGACGAAGCCGGCTGGCATCGACAGGCCCGGCAGGCCTGCCAGGTTGGCGGTGATGGTGTAGACGTCTTCCAGATAGGCGGCGACCGGGTCGCTGCTCTTGGCGCCGAGCTTCCAGGCCGGGTTTGGCGTGGTCGGGCCGAGGATCAGGTCGACGTCGTTGAACGCGGCCATGAAGTCGTTCTTGATCAGGCGGCGGATCTGCTGCGCCTTCACGTAATAGGCGTCGTAGTAGCCAGCCGACAGGGCATAGGTACCGACCATGATGCGGCGCTGCACTTCGATACCGAAGCCTTCGCCCCGGGAGCGCTTGTACAGGTCGGTCAGGTCCTTCGGGTTTTCGCAGCGGTAACCGAAGCGCACGCCGTCGAAACGCGACAGGTTGGACGAGGCTTCCGCCGGGGCGATCACGTAGTAGGCCGGAATGGCGTGCTGCATGTTCGGCAGGCTGATTTCCCTGACCACCGCGCCGAGCTTTTCCAGTTCCGTGACGCTGGCCTGGACCAGGTCGGCGATGCGCGGGTCGAGGCCGGCACCGAAGTACTCCTTCGGCAGGCCGATGCGCAGGCCCTGCAGCGAGGCGTTGAGGCTGGCGCTGTAATCCGGCACCGGCTCCTCGATGCTGGTGGAATCCTTGGCGTCGAAGCCGGCCATGCCTTGCAGCAGCAGGGCGCAGTCTTCGGCGGTGCGTGCCAGCGGGCCGCCCTGGTCGAGGCTGGAGGCGTAGGCGATCATGCCCCAGCGCGATACCCGACCGTAGGTCGGCTTGAGGCCGGTGAGGTTGGTCAGCGCCGCCGGCTGGCGGATCGAACCGCCGGTGTCGGTGCCGGTGGTGGCCGGCAGCAGGCGCGCGGCCACGGCTGCGGCCGAACCGCCCGACGAGCCGCCGGGGACGTGCTCGAGGTTCCACGGGTTCTTCACCGCGCCGTAGTGGCTGGACTCGTTGGCCGAACCCATGGCGAATTCGTCCATGTTGGTCTTGCCCAGGGTGACCATGCCGGCTTCGGCCAGCTTGGCGACCACGGTGGCGTCATACGGCGCCTTGAAGTTGTCGAGCATCTTCGAGCCGCAGCTGGTGCGTACGCCGTTGGTGCAGAACAGGTCCTTGTGGGCGATCGGGGCACCCAGCAGCGCACCGCTTTCGCCGGCGGCGCGACGGGCGTCGGCAGCACGCGCCTGGCCCAGGGCCAGGTCTTCGGTGACGCTGATGAAGCTGTTGATCTGCGGGTCGAGCTGCTTGATGCGCGCCAGCAGGGCGCCGGTCAGCTCTTCGGAGGAAAACGACTTGTCGGCGAGTCCGCGGGCGATCTCGGCCAGGGTCAGTTGATGCATGGCAGGCTCTATCCCTTACTCGATGACTTTGGGTACCAGGTACAGACCGCTTTCGGTCGATGGCGCGATGGCCTGGTAGGCGTCGCGCTGGTTGCTCTCGGTGACCTGGTCGGGGCGCAGGCGCTGGCTGGCCTCCAGGGGGTGGGCAAGGGGCTCGATACCTGTGGTATCGACCGCCTGCATCTGGTCGACCAGCCCGAGAATGCTGTTGAGGGCGTCGGTAATTCGTGGCAGTTCGCCATCATTCAGCCCCAGACGGGCCAGATGGGCGATCTTTTCCACGTCGCAGCGTTCAAGCGCCATGGGGATCTCCAGGGGAAACAAAGAACGGAATTTGGGTCCGCAGTGAGGAACATGTCAGCTTTCTGACGGTCTATCGGCCGCGATCATCTGCTGGCTTGCTCGGAAAAACAGCCAATTTAACATATTGGCTCCTTGCCCAAAATCCCTGCCATTGTTAGAGTTTGCCGCACTTTTTTACCCACGCTTTCCCCAGGGTCACTTTCCCATGTTCAAGAAACTGCGTGGCATGTTTTCCAGCGATCTGTCCATCGACCTGGGTACTGCCAACACCCTTATTTACGTGCGTGAGCGCGGTATCGTCCTGAATGAGCCCTCGGTTGTTGCCATCCGTACCCATGGCAACCAGAAAAGCGTCGTCGCCGTCGGTACCGAAGCCAAGCGCATGCTGGGCCGTACGCCTGGCAACATCGCTGCCATTCGTCCGATGAAGGACGGCGTCATCGCCGACTTCAGCGTTTGCGAAAAAATGTTGCAGTATTTCATCAACAAGGTTCACGAGAACAGTTTCCTGCAGCCGAGCCCGCGCGTACTGATCTGCGTGCCGTGCAAGTCGACCCAGGTAGAGCGCCGCGCCATTCGCGAGTCGGCCCTGGGTGCCGGTGCCCGTGAAGTGTTCCTGATCGAAGAGCCGATGGCCGCCGCCATCGGTGCCGGGCTGCCGGTTGAAGAGGCCCGCGGTTCGATGGTCGTCGACATCGGTGGCGGCACCACCGAAATCGCGCTGATCTCGCTGAACGGCGTGGTCTATGCCGAATCCGTCCGCGTTGGCGGCGACCGCTTCGACGAAGCCATCGTCACCTACGTGCGCCGCAACTACGGCAGCCTGATCGGTGAATCCACCGCCGAGCGCATCAAGCAGGAAATCGGTACCGCCTACCCGGGCGGCGAAGTGCGCGAAGTCGATGTCCGTGGCCGCAACCTGGCCGAAGGCGTCCCGCGTGCCTTCACCCTGAATTCCAACGAAGTGCTCGAAGCACTGCAGGAATCCCTGGCGACCATCGTCCAGGCAGTCAAGAGCGCCCTGGAGCAATCGCCGCCGGAGTTGGCCTCGGATATCGCCGAGCGCGGCCTGGTGCTGACCGGTGGCGGCGCGCTGCTGCGTGACCTGGACAAACTGCTGGCCCAGGAAACCGGCCTGCCGGTCATCGTCGCCGAGGACCCGCTGACCTGCGTTGCCCGTGGCGGCGGTCGCGCCCTGGAAATGATGGACAAGCACGCGATGGACCTGCTCTCCAGCGAGTGATTCCGCTCGCTGTTCACGAGCGCCCGGTTTACAGGTAGCACGCACAGTGCTACCTGTATGTGCTGGGCTGGCGCCCTTGTGGGGCGCCGTATCCATCAACCCGCAACCAGGCTGGTGCGTTGTTCCATGTCCAATGACCTCCTGAGTCGTCCACGAGGAACGGCCCATTAAACCGCTTTTCTCCAAGGGCCCTTCGCTGGGCGTTCGCCTGCTCGTCCTGGTGGTGCTGTCGGTCGCGTTGATGGTGGTCGACGCGCGCTTCGACGTGCTCAAGCCGGTACGCAGCCAGATGGGCCTGGTACTCATGGAGTCGTACTGGCTCACCGACCTGCCGCAGCGTGCCTGGCAAGGTGTCGCCGGCCAGTTCGGCAGCCGCACCGAACTGATCGCGGAAAACGAAAAGCTCAAGACCGAAGCCCTGTTGCTGCAGGGGCGCCTGCAGAAGCTGGCGGCGCTGACCGAGCAGAACGTGCGCCTGCGCGAGCTGCTCAACTCTTCAGCGCTGGTCAACGAAAAGGTCGAAGTGGCCGAGCTGATCGGAGTCGACCCCAACCCCTTCACCCACCGCATCCTGATCAACAAGGGCGAGCGTGATGGGGTGTTCCTTGGCCAGCCGGTGCTCGATGCGCGCGGCCTGATGGGCCAGGTGGTCGAGTTGATGCCCTATACCTCACGGGTGCTGTTGCTGACCGACACCACCCACAGTATCCCGGTGCAGGTCAACCGCAACGGCCTGCGCGCAATTGCCAGCGGCACCGGTAACCCGGAGCGCCTGGAGCTGCGCCATGTCGCCGACACCGCCGATATCAAGGAAGGCGACCTGCTGGTCAGTTCCGGCATGGGCCAGCGTTTCCCGGCCGGCTACCCGGTCGCCACGGTCAACGAAGTGATTCACGATTCTGGCCAGCCGTTCGCCATCGTGCGTGCCATCCCGACTGCCGCGCTCAACCGCAGCCGCTACATGCTGCTGGTATTCAGTGACCGGCGGAGCCCGGAGCAGCGTGCCACCGATGCGGCCATCGCCCAGGAAGAAGCTGACCGCAAGGGCGCCTCGGCACCTGGCCAGCCGGCACCGGCAAACGGGCAAGGGGTACCCGCCGCTGGCGCACCGGCGACATCAGCGGCCCCGGCCACTCCGACAGTGCCGCCAGCAGCCCCGGCAGCCGCACCCGCCACGCCGGCTGCCGCACCCGCTCACACCCGGAGGCAATGATGGCTGTATCGCGCCGCAACCACGGCTGGCTCATCTGGCTCACGTTTGCCCTCGGCCTGCTGCTGAGTGTCTCGCCCATGCCGCAGTTCATGGAAGTGTTCCGGCCCATGTGGCTGGCCTTGCTGGTGTCGTTCTGGACCCTCGCCGTGCCGAACAGGGTCGGCATGACCACCGCGTTCGTACTGGGCCTGGCCGAGGATGTGCTGTATGGCACCCTGCTCGGGCAGAACGCGTTGATCCTCACCCTCATCACCTTCCTGGTGCTGTCCTTGCAGCAGCGCCTGCGTATGTTCCCCATGTGGCAGCAGAGTCTGGTGATCCTGGTGATCTTCGGCATCGCCCAGCTGATCCAGCTGTGGCTCAGCGCGCTGACCGGCAATCGCCTGCCCACCCTGGCGCTGGTCTGGTCGGCGGTGATCAGTGCCTTGCTCTGGCCATGGATCAGCTTCGCCTTGCGTGACCTGCGTCGACGCTTGCATATCAACTGACGCCGCCGCAACCGACAGGGAGTTGTCTGCATGAACCCGCTATTCCTGGCTTCCGGCTCGCCCCGTCGTCGCGAACTGCTGACCCAGATCGGCGTGCCGTTCAGCGTCGTCAGTGCCCCTATCGATGAAACTCCGCTTGCCGGCGAAGGTGCCCCGGCCTATGTCGAACGCCTGGCCCGGGCCAAGGCTACGGCCGGCCTGGCCAGCATCGCGGGGCCGGCGGTGGTGCTCGGGGCAGACACTGCCGTAGTGCTCGATGGCCGCATCCTCGGCAAGCCAGAAAGCCGCGAAGAGGCATTGGCCATGCTGGCCAGCCTGTCGGGCCGCGAGCATCAGGTACTCACCGCTGTCGCCGTCGGCGATGGCCAGCGCATGCACAGCCTGTACGTGGCCAGTACAGTGCGTTTCCGCGTGATCAGCACCGATGAGGCGCAACGCTACTGGGCCAGCGGCGAGCCGGCGGACAAGGCCGGCGGCTATGCCATCCAGGGCCTGGGCGCGGTATTCGTCACCGGCCTTTCCGGCAGCTATTCGGCGGTGGTCGGCTTGCCCCTCAGTGAAACGGCCGACCTGCTCGGCCAATTCGGCATCGCCTGCTGGCAATCCCTCGCGCATTCGCCAGGGGTAACAAACCAGCGGTAGCCAGCACTGCATACGCCGTCCATCATTACAAAAGACCTTTGACGAGAGCCTGCCATGAGTGAAGAGATCCTGATCAACATCACCCCGATGGAGTCACGCGTGGCGGTGGTGGAAAACGGGGTGCTGCAGGAAGTACACGTCGAGCGTACCCAGCGCCGGGGCATCGTCGGCAATATCTACAAAGGCAAGGTGGTGCGCGTACTGCCAGGCATGCAGGCGGCGTTCGTCGACATTGGCCTGGAGCGTGCGGCATTCATCCACGCCTCGGAAATCTCCCAGCGCGAAGGTTCGGCGGTGGAGAACATCACCGCCCTGGTGCACGAAGGCCAGGCGCTGGTGGTGCAGGTGACCAAGGATCCGATCGGTACCAAGGGCGCACGGCTTACCACCCAGCTGTCGATCCCGTCGCGCTACCTGGTATACATGCCGCGCAGCAGCCATGTCGGCATTTCCCTGAAGATCGAAGACGAAACCGAGCGCGAGCGCCTCAAGCAGGTGGTCAGCGACTGCATGGACAGCGAGAATATCAAGGACGCCGGTGGCTTCATCCTGCGCACCGCTGCCGAAGGAGCGCGCGCTGAAGAAATCCTGCAGGACATCCGCTACCTGCGCCGCCTGTGGGAGCAGATCGGCACGCAGATCAAGACCTGCGGTGCGCCCACGGTCATCTACGAAGACCTGGGCCTGGCCCTGCGTACCCTGCGCGACCTGGTCAACCCGAAGATCGAGAAGATCCGCATCGACTCGCGGGAAACGTTCCAGAAGACCACGCAGTTCGTTGGCGAGCTGATGCCGGAGATCGCCGATCGCCTCGAACACTACCCGGGTGAGCGCCCGATCTTCGACCTGTACGGCGTCGAGGACGAAATCCAGCGCGCTCTGGAGCGCAAGGTGCCACTCAAGTCGGGTGGCTACCTGGTGGTCGATCCGGCCGAAGCGATGACGACCATCGACGTCAACACCGGTGCCTTCGTTGGCCATCGCAACCTTGAAGAGACCATCTTCAAGACCAACCTCGAGGCCGCTACCGCCATCGCCCGGCAACTGCGCCTGCGCAACATCGGCGGCATCATCATCATCGACTTCATCGACATGGAAGACGAGGAGCATCAGCGCCAGGTGTTGCGTACCCTGGAAAAACAGCTGGAGCGTGATCACGCCAAGACCAACATCATCGGCATCACCGAGCTGGGGCTGGTGCAGATGACCCGCAAGCGCACCCGCGAAAGCCTGGAGCAGGTGCTGTGCGAGCCCTGCCTGGCTTGCCAGGGCCGCGGCAAGCTGAAAACCCCGGAAACCATCTGCTACGAGATATTCCGCGAGATCCTGCGCGAGGCCCGGGCCTACCAGGCCGAAGGCTACCGCGTGCTGGCCAACCAGAAGGTGGTCGACCGGCTGCTGGATGAAGAATCCGGCAACGTGGCCGAGCTGGAGGCCTTCATCGGCCGAACCATTCGCTTCCAGGTCGAGTCGATGTATTCGCAGGAACAATACGATGTGGTGCTGCTCTGAGTCCTTCTGAAATGCGCCGCGGGTGGGCTTGCGTGGCTCAACCGGCACTACCGGCAATCATCGCCAAACGACCTGGAGGGCCCTGGCCATGGGACGTCTGAACCGCGTTCTGGTCGCCCTGACCCGCTGGGGGCTGGGCATCTGCGCCCTGCTGGCAGTATTGGTGGCGCTGTATGTCAGCCTTGGCCGCGAGCTGGTGCCATTGGTGGCCGAGTACCGTGCCGATGTGGAAAGCAAGGCTGAACAGGCCCTGGGCCTGCCAGTGCACGTGGGTGGCCTGGAAGGCCGCTGGAGCGGGCTGGCGCCCGTGTTGCAGGTGCGCGACCTGCAACTGGGCGAGGGCGGCACGGCCCTGCGCCTGGACGATGTCAAGGTAGTCCCTGACATCTGGGCCAGCCTGAGTGCACGCGAGGTGCGCCTGGCACGCATACAGCTGGGCGGCCTGCAATTGATCCTGCGCGAGAACGAGCAAGGCCAATGGGCGCTTGAAGGCCTGCCGAAGAAGGACGATGCGCCGCTCGACCCCGCCGAGCTGTTGCAGCGCCTGCGCCAGCTCGGCCGCATCGATGTGTTCGACAGCCAGGTCACCCTGCACCCGTGGCAGCGCGACCCTCTGACCCTCACCTATGTCAGTGTCGGCCTGCAGGCCGGTGCTTCGCGCCAGGCCCTGGACCTGCGCGCGACCTTGCCCGATGGTCAGCCCATGGCGCTGAACCTGCGCAGCCGGGCCTCGGCCAGTGCCTGGCGCGACGGCCAGATCGAAGCCTACCTCAGCTTGCCGCAGAGCGACTGGGCGCGTTGGCTGCCGCCACAGCTGCTGGGCCAATGGCATGCCGATGCCTTGCGGGCGGGGGGCGAGTTCTGGGTCGACTGGCAAGCAGGGCAGTTGCAACACGCCGTGGTGCGCCTCAATGCTCCGGCGCTGCAGGGCGCTTATGCCGGGCGCCAGGCGGCCAAGCTGAACAACCTGGCCCTGGGGGCCTGGTTCCAGCGCCGCGAGCAAGGCTTCGACGTGGTGCTCGATTCGCTGGCCATGGATATTGGCAAGACCCGTTGGGAAGCGCACCTGCAATTGCAGCAACGCCCTGGTGACAACCCTGCCGAGGAAAGCTGGCGGTTGCAGGCCGACCGCCTCGACCTCACGCCGCTGACTCCGTTGATCGATGCCCTGGCGCCACTGCCGGACAAGGTCATGGCGGTGGTCGATGGCCTCAAGGTGACCGGCGCGCTGCGCAATGTGCGCCTGGAGGCCCGGCCCAAGGCCGAGGGAGACCAGCGTCTGCAGTTCGAAGCCAACCTGGACAAGGTTGGCTTCGACGCCTATCACAATGCCCCGGCTGCCGGTAATGTCAGCGGCAGCATCAGCGGTGACCTGGGCCACGGTGAGCTGCGCCTGGATACCGATGCATTCATGCTGCATCTGTACCCGATATTCGCCAAACCCTGGCACTACCAGAAGGCCAATGCGCGCCTGACCTGGACCCTCGACCAGCAAGGTTTCACCCTGGTCGCGCCTTATCTCAAGGTGCTGGGCGAGGAAGGCAAGATCGCCGGTGACTTCCTGATCCGCCTGTTGTTCGAGGAAGGGCGCGAGGACTACATGGACCTGCGTGTCGGCCTGACCGAAGGCGATGGCCGCTATACCGCCAAGTACCTGCCCGAGGTACTCAGCCCGGCGCTCGACGAATGGTTGCGCAGTGCAATCGTCAAGGGCACGGTGGATGAAGGCTACTTCCAGTACCAGGGTTCGCTGAACCATGGGGTCGCGCCGGAAGCGCGCAGCATCAGCCTGTTCTTCAAGGTGCGGGACGCGGCGCTGGACTTCCAGCCCGGCTGGCCGCAGGTGCAGCACGTGGATGGCGATGTGCTGATCGAGGACAGCGGTGTCCGCATCAAGGCCCAGCGTGGGGTACTGCTCGATACCAAGGTCAGCGATGTGAGCGTCGATATCCCGCATGTCGAGGCGGGCCAGCCCAGCCATCTGTACCTCGATGGCGACTTCGATGGCAGCCTCGGCGATGGCCTGAAGATTCTCAAGGAAGCACCTATCGGCACGGGCGAGATCTTCGCTGGCTGGGAAGGCGAGGGGCCACTCCTGGGCAAGGTCAAGCTTGATATTCCCCTGGCCCATGGGCAGCGGCCGAAGGTACAGGTGGACTTCACCACCCATGATGCCCAGCTGAAAGTCGCGCCACCGAGCCTGGAGCTCAGCCGTCTGAAGGGCGACTTCAGCTTCGATTTCGACAAGGGCCTGAGCGGCAAGGGCATCAGCCTGCAGGCTTTCGGCAAACCGGTGACGGCGCAGATCAGCGCCGAAGGCCAGCCCGGGCAAATGCAGACCCGCATCAATGCCAATGGCCAGGTGTCGCTCAAGGCGCTGACCGACTGGTTGCAGTTCAAGCAGGCCTTGCCGGCCTCCGGCGAACTGCCTTACCAGTTGCAGCTGAGCCTGGGTAGCCGGGACAACCGCCTGAACGTCAACTCCAGCCTCAAGGGCGTGGCCATCGACCTGCCAGCACCGTTCGGCAAAGCTGCGGCCGAAACCCGTGACAGCCGGTTCAGCATGACGTTGCAGGGGCCGGAACGGCGCTTCGATGCCGCATACGTCGACCTTGCCCGCTTTGCCTACGCTGCGCCGGTCGACAAGCTGGGCCAGGGCCGTGGCGAGCTTCTGCTGGGCACCGGCGATGCGCAGCTGCCGGCTGGCCAAGGCCTGCGTGTGCGCGGCCGCCTGGAGACGCTGGACCTGGCGCCCTGGCAGGAACAGTCCGCGCGCCTGGCTGGCGGCGACCCGGGTGGCAGCGCGCGGCAGAATCTGCAGGGTGTCGACCTGAGCATCGGCCAGTTGAAGGCGTTCGGCATGGACCTGAACCAGGCCGTGGTACGCCTGGCCCGCAGCGGCCCGGCGTGGGACCTGCGGCTGGACAGCAAGGAAGTCATCGGTAATGCCCGGCTGCCGGATGCCAAAGGCGCGCCGCTGGTAGTGCGCATGCAGACCTTGCGCCTGCCGGCTGCCAGCGCTGCCGAACAGCAGGCGGAGGAAGGGCCGGACCCGTTGGCCGCGTTCGACCCGCGCAAGGTCCCGGCGCTGGACCTGAGCATCGACAAGCTGTACCGCGGTGACGACCTGTTCGGCAGCGCATCGCTCAAGTTGCGGCCGACCGCGCGTGGCGTGACCGCCAGTGACATCGACCTGGCCTTCAAAGGCCTGCATATCAACGGTGGTGGCGGCTGGGAGGGCGAACCGGGCAGCACCGGCAGCTGGTACAAGGGGCGTCTGGACGGCAAGAACCTGGCCGACGTGCTCAAGGCCTGGGGCTTTGCCCCTACCGTGACCAGCCGCGACTTCCGCCTGGACGTGGATGGCCGTTGGCCGGGGTCGCCGGCAGCAGTCGGCCTCAAGCGCTTCTCCGGCAGCATGGACGCGGCGCTGCGCACCGGCCAGTTCGTCGAGGTCGAAGGCAGCGCCCAGGCGCTGCGGGTATTCGGCCTGCTCAATTTCAACTCGATCGGGCGACGCCTGCGCCTGGACTTCTCCGACCTGTTCGACAAGGGCCTGGCCTACGACCGGGTCAAAGGCCTGCTGGTGGCCAGCGATGGCGTCTACGTGACCCGCGAGCCGATCGCGGTGACCGGCCCGTCGAGCAACTTCGAGCTGGATGGCACGCTGGACATGGTGAACGACCGGGTCGATGCCAACCTGCAAGTGAGCTTGCCGGTGACCAACAACCTGCCGCTGGCGGCGCTGATTGTCGGTGCGCCAGCGGTTGGGGGGGCGCTGTTTCTGGTCGACCGGCTGATCGGTGAACGCGTGTCGCGTTTTGCCAGCGTGCACTACCGTGTCGAGGGGCCCTGGAAAGAGCCTAGAATCACATTTGTGAAACCGTTCGAGAAATCCCGTCAGGAGTCCCCATGAAGGTAGCGGTCATCCAGATGGTCAGCCAGGACGATGTGCTGGCCAACCTGCAACGCGCCGGTGCCCTGCTGGAGCAGGCAGCATCCGGCGGTGCGCGGCTGGCCGTGCTGCCGGAAAACTTCGCCGCCATGGGGCGCAAGGATGCCGCCGCCATCGGCCGCGCCGAAGCGCTGGGCGAAGGGCCTATTCTGCCATGGTTGAAACGCACCGCCCGCGACCTCAGGTTATGGATTGTCGCCGGTACCTTGCCGTTGCCACCGGTCGGTCAGCCCGAGGCCAAGGCCCATGCCTGTTCGTTGCTGATCGACGAACACGGCGAGGTGGCGGCACGCTATGACAAGCTGCACCTGTTCGATGTGGACGTCGCCGACAACCGTGGCCGCTATCGGGAGTCCGATGACTATGCCCATGGCGCCCAGGTGGTGGTAGCGGATACCCCGGTGGGGCGGCTGGGGTTGAGCGTGTGCTATGACCTGCGCTTCCCCGAGCTCTACAGCGCATTGCGTGCTGCGGGTGCGGAGCTGATCACGGCGCCGGCCGCCTTCACCGCGGTAACCGGCGCGGCTCACTGGGAGGTGCTGGTGCGCGCCCGCGCCATCGAAACCCAGTGCTACCTGCTGGCGGCAGCGCAGGGCGGTACCCACCCGGGGCCACGGGAAACCCATGGCCATGCGGCGATCATCGACCCTTGGGGGCGCATCGTCGCGGAACAGGCGCACGGCGAAGCGGTACTGCTGGCCGAGCGCGACATCGACGAACAAGCGTCCATCCGGGCGCGCATGCCGGTGCTGTCGCACCGGCGCTTCTTTTCGCAGGACGCATTGCGGCCTGCGCACACCTCGGAGTGACTATGAGCCAGATGTTATCCACCGTCAGCGAACAGCTCCTGGCCCCAGGCGGCTTGACCCTGGACAGCCTGCAGAGCGTGCTGGGTGAGTTGGCCGGCCCCGGCATCGACGCCGCCGACCTGTATTTCCAGGGCCAGATCTCGGAAACCTGGGCACTGGAAGACGGCATCGTCAAAGAGGGCAGCTTCAACCTGGACCAGGGCGTGGGCGTGCGTGCCCAGTCCGGCGAAAAGACCGGTTTTGCCTACAGCAACGCGATCAACCTCGAGGCACTGACCTCGGCGGCCCGCGCCGCCCGTTCGATTTCGCGTGCCGGGCAGGACGGCAAGGTGCAGGCCTTCCGCAGCCAGGATGTAGCCGCCCTGTACCCTGCGGACAACCCGCTGGATGTGCTCAGCCGTGCCGAGAAGGTCGAGCTGCTGAAGCGGGTCGATGCCGCCACCCGTGCCCTTGACCCGCGCATCCAGCAAGTCAGCGTGAGCATGGCCGGGGTCTGGGAGCGCATCCTGGTCGCTGCGGCCGATGGCAGCCTGGCCGCCGATGTGCGCCCGCTGGTGCGTTTCAACGTCAGCGTCATCGTCGAGCAGAATGGCCGCCGCGAGCGGGGCGGGCAGGGCGGTGGCGGGCGTACCGATTACCGCTTCTTTACCGAAGAGCGGGTCATGGGCTATGCCCGCGAAGCGCTGCGCCAGGCCCTGGTGAACCTGGAGGCGATCCCGGCGCCGGCCGGTACCTTGCCGGTGGTGCTAGGGTCGGGCTGGTCGGGCGTGCTGCTGCACGAGGCTGTCGGCCATGGCCTGGAGGGCGACTTCAACCGCAAGGGCAGTTCGGCGTTCAGTGGCCGCATCGGCGAGAAAGTGGCGTCGAGCCTGTGCACCATCGTTGACGATGGCACCCTGGAGGGCCGCCGTGGTTCGCTGAGCGTGGATGATGAAGGCACACCGACCGAGTGCACCACGCTGATCGAGAATGGCGTGCTCAAAGGCTACATGCAGGACAAGCTGAACGCCCGCCTGATGGGCATGGCGGTGACCGGCAACGGGCGCCGGGAATCCTATGCCCACCTGCCGATGCCACGCATGACCAACACCTACATGCGTGCTGGCGAAAGCGACCCACAGGAAATCATCGCCTCGGTGAAGAAAGGCATCTACTGCGCCAACCTGGGCGGCGGTCAGGTGGATATCACCAGCGGCAAGTTCGTGTTCTCGACCAGTGAGGCCTACCTGATCGAAGACGGCAAGATCACCGCGCCAGTGAAAGGGGCGACCCTGATCGGCAATGGCCCGGAGGCGATGAGCCGGGTGTCGATGGTTGGTAACGACCTGGCGCTGGACAGCGGAGTCGGGACGTGCGGCAAGGACGGACAATCGGTGCCGGTCGGGGTCGGGCAGCCGACCTTGAAGCTCGATGCGATCACGGTGGGTGGTACGGGGGCGTGATGGCCTTGGGGGCCGTTGTGGGAGCGGGCGTGCCCGCGAAGCAGGCGACGCGGCGCATGGCACCGGCTTCGCCGGTGTTCGCGGCGGTTCGACGCCTCGACTTGCCCGCTCCCACAGGAGCCCGGGCTGTCAGCGCAAGCCGCGCTGCAATTCGTCGAGGTCGCGGATGTACTTGAACACCTTGCGTGCAGCGGCTGGCGGCTTGTTCCGCGCCTTTTCGTGCTGGGCATGGCGCACCAGCGAGCGCAGCTGCTGGCGGTCGGTATCGGGGTACTCGTTGACGAAGCGTTCGAGGTCTTCATCGTTACCGTCGATCAACCGGTCACGCCAGCGCTCCAGGCTGTGGAAACGCTCGTTGTACTGGCGTGTGGAGCTGTCCATCTGTTCGAGCAAGGCATGGATGGCATCCAGGTCCTGCACGCGCATCAGCTTGCCGACGAACGACATGTGCCGTTTGCGCGCGCCGTGGGCGGTGTGCTTGCTGGCCTCGGCCAGGGCCTTGCGCAGCTCGTCGGTCAACGGCAGGCGCGCCAAGGTATCAGCCTTGAGCGTGGTGAGGCGCTCGCCGAGTTCGACCAGCGCATGCAGTTCACGCTTGATCTGGGTTTTGCTTTTTTCGCCGTCGAAGGCGTCGTCGTTTGAATCAACCATGGTGGCAGTCCGCTAGAAATCGCCGCCATGATAACCAGTCGGGGGCCGCTTGTCCGGCCCGGTCGTAGAATGATCCTTGCCGAACGCAGAATTTGAGTGGAGAGAACCATGAGTGCAGTCCAGAGCGTAGGTCCCAAGGACCTGCCAGCATTGCAGGAGCAGGTCGAGGCGATCATCGCCGAGGCGCGCCGCCAGGGGGCCAGCGCCTGCGAAGTGGCGGTGTCGCTGGAGCAGGGCCTGTCCACCACGGTACGCCAGCGCGAGGTCGAAACGGTCGAGTTCAATCGCGACCAGGGTTTTGGCATCACCCTCTATGTCGGCCAGCGCAAAGGCTCGGCCAGTACCTCGGCCAGTGGCCCGGAGGCCATTCGCGAGACCGTCGCCGCTGCCCTGGCGATTGCCAGGCATACGTCCGAGGACACATGTTCCGGCTTGGCCGATGCGGCGCTGATGGCCCGCGAAATTCCCGACCTTGACCTGTACCATGACTGGGATCTGGAGCCCGAGAAGGCGATCGAGATGGCGCTGGCCTGCGAGGCGGCGGCATTCGACGCCGACCCGCGCATCCAGAACGCTGATGGCACCACCCTCAATACCCATCAGGGATGCCGTGTATATGGCAACAGCCATGGCTTCATCGGTGGCTACGCTTCTACCCGGCACAGCCTGAGCTGCGTGATGATCGCCGAAGGCGATGGGCAGATGCAGCGCGACTACTGGTACGACGTGAACCGTCAGGGCAACCTGTTGGCCGACCCGCGTAGCATCGGCATGCGCGCTGCCCAGCGTGCCGCCAGCCGTCTGGGGGCGCGGCCAGTGCCGACCTGCGAAGTCCCGGTACTGTTTTCCGCCGAGCTGGCCGGCGGCCTGTTCGGCAGCTTCCTGTCGGCCATTTCCGGCGGCAACCTGTACCGCAAGTCGTCGTTCCTTGAGGGCACCCTCGGCCAACGCCTGTTCCCTACCTGGTTGACCCTCGACGAGCGCCCTCATATTCCGCGCGCATTGGGCAGCGCGGCGTTCGATGGCGACGGCCTGGCGACCTATGCCAAGCCGTTCGTGGACAAGGGTGAGCTGGTGTCCTACCTGCTGGGCACATATTCCGGGCGCAAGCTGGGCCTGCCAAGTACGGCCAATGCCGGCGGCGTGCATAACCTGTTCGTCAGCCATGGTGTCGAAGACCAGGCGGCGCTGATCCGGCGCATGGGCCGCGGGTTGCTGGTGACCGAGCTGATGGGGCATGGCCTGAACATGGTGACGGGCGATTATTCGCGTGGTGCGGCGGGCTTCTGGGTCGAAAATGGCGAGATCCAGCATGCGGTGCAGGAAGTGACCATTGCCGGCAACATGAAGGACATGTTCCAGCAGATTGTGGCGATTGGCAGCGATCTTGAGACCCGCAGCAATATCCACACCGGCTCGGTGTTGATCGAGCGGATGACGGTGGCGGGTAGCTGATCAGCAGAAGACAATTCAATCCCGGCCCCGAGCCGGGATTTTTGTTTCCGCACCTTTCCCTTGAAGTGATACAGCTTCTCAATTAATAATGAATATCATTAACCAGCAACCCGGCGATGATGTTCATGAAACCCGTCTTCCGCGAATTGCCCTACCTGGACAACTGGCGCTGGCTCAGCCTGCGCATCCGCTGCGCGCTCGCGCCCGACGAGCCGCGCCTGATCGAGCACTACCTGGCTGAAGGCCGCTATCTGGTGTGCTGCACCGAAACCTCGCCGTGGACAGTGGCACTGAGCGCCTTCCGCCTGCTGCTGGACACTGCCTGCGACCGCATGCTGCCGTGGCATTGGCGCTGCCAGTGCCTGGACCAGGCCTGGCGCCCGCTGCTGGACCTGCGCAACCTCGACCGCCAGGCCAACAACCAGCGCTGGCAACCTTATGCCCTGCAGCTGGCCAATTGCCGCCTGCTGCCGTCGATTTCCCCCGATGAACTGATGCAAGGATTCTGAAGATGAGTGATACCCGTATCGAGCGTGACAGCATGGGCGAACTGCAGGTACCGGCCCAGGCCCTGTACGGTGCCCAGACCCAGCGCGCGGTCGACAATTTCCCGATCAGCGGCCAGCGCATGCCCGTCCAGTTCATTCGCGCGCTGCTGTTGGCCAAGGCTGCGGCGGCCAAGGCCAACGTCGAGTTGCAACAGCTGTCCATGGCGCAGGGTGGGGCTATCGTCAGCGCCGTCGAACAACTGCTGGCGGGGGATTTCATCCAGCACTTCCCGGTGGATGTGTTCCAGACCGGTTCCGGCACCAGCTCGAACATGAACGCCAACGAGGTGATCGCCACCTTGGCCAGCCGTGCCCTGGGTGACACTGTCAGCGCCAACGACCATGTCAACTGTGGCCAGAGCAGCAATGACATCATCCCCACTACCATCCATGTCAGCGCTGCCTTGGCCCTGCACGAGCAGCTGCTGCCCGCCTTGGCGCATCTGGTGCAGGTGATCGAGGTCAAGTCGAAGCAAGTGCATCAGTACGTCAAGACTGGCCGCACGCACCTGATGGATGCCATGCCAGTGCGCATGAGCCAGGTGCTGGAGGGCTGGGCTGCACAGCTCAATGGCGCCAAGGCACATATCGAAGCCACCCTGCCGAGCTTGCAGGCGTTGGCCCAGGGTGGGACCGCGGTGGGGACCGGTATCAACGCGCACCCGCAATTCGCTGCCAGCTTCGCCCGTCAACTCAGCAGCCTGACCCGGATCGAGTTTTCCCCTGGGCAGAATCTGTTCGCCCTGATTGGCTCGCAGGACACCGCCGTAGCCCTGTCCGGCCAGCTCAAGACGGCTGCGGTGGCGTTGATGAAGATCGCCAACGACCTGCGCTGGATGAACTCCGGGCCCCTGGCCGGCCTGGGTGAGATCGAGCTGCAAGGCCTGCAGCCGGGCTCATCGATCATGCCAGGCAAGGTCAACCCGGTGATTCCGGAGGCCACCGCGATGGTCGCCGCCCAGGTGATCGGCAATGACGCCACCATCGCCATTGCGGGACAATCTGGCAACTTCGAGCTGAATGTGATGCTGCCGGTCATTGCCCGGAACCTGCTGGAAAGCATCGAGCTGATGGCCAATGCCAGCCGCCTGCTGGCCGACAAGGCTATCGCCAGCTTCAAGGTCAACGACAGCAAACTCAAGGAAGCCCTGGCGCGCAACCCGATCCTGGTCACGGCGCTGAACCCGATCATCGGTTACCTGAAGGCCGCCGAAATCGCCAAGACTGCCTACCAGCAGGGGCGCCCGATCATCGATGTGGCGCAGGAGCATACCGACCTGTCGCGTGAGCAACTGGAAACGCTGCTGGACCCGGAAAAGCTCACCGCTGGCGGTCTCTGACCCTGCTTCGCTGCCCAGGGTTGTCAGGCGTCGAGCCGCTGCCCTGGGCGGGTTTATTCGCCTTCGTCGAAATAGTTGTTGATCAACTCGACCAGCGCTTGCATGGCTTCGTCGTCCTGTTCCCCTTCGGTATGCAGGTACACCTGGGTGCCTTTGCCTGCCGCCAGCATCATTACCGCCATGATGCTCTTGCCATCCACCAGCTTGTCCGGCGCGCGGCCGACCCTGACCTGGCAGGGGAAGCGGCCGGCCACGCCGACAAACTTGGCTGCCGCCCGGGCGTGCAGCCCCAGCTTGTTGATGATGGTGATTTCACGGGCGGGCATCGTGGGGCGGATCCTTGGGCTAGAGGTCGCGGTGGCGGACCTGGACGTTTTTCAGGGATTGCTGCAGCAACTGGCCAAGGCGTTCGGTGAGGTATACCGAACGGTGGTGGCCGCCAGTGCAGCCAATGGCAATGGTGACATAGGCGCGGTTGCTGGCAGCGAAGCGGGGCAGCCACTTGAGCAGGTAGCTGGAAATGTCGTTGAACATCTCTTCGACGTCCGGCTGGGCGGCCAGGTAGTCGATCACCGGTTGCTCGAGGCCGGAATGCTCACGCAACTCGGGCTTCCAGTAGGGGTTGGGCAGGCAGCGCACGTCGAACACCAGGTCGGCATCGACCGGCATGCCGCGCTTGAAACCGAACGACTCGACCAGGAATGCCGTGCCAGGCTCGGGCTGGTTGAGCAGGCGCAGCTTGATCGAATCCCGCAGCTGGTAGAGATTCAGGCTGGTGGTGTCGATTTTCAGGTCAGCCAGGTCGGAAATCGGCCCGAGCAGTTCGCTCTCCACGCGGATTGCCTCTGCCAGCGAACGGTCGGCATTGGTCAGTGGGTGGCGTCGGCGGGTTTCCGAAAAGCGCTTGAGCAGGGTGTCTTCGTCCGCATCCAGGAACAGTACGTCGCACTTGATATGCCGGGCGCGGGCTTCCTCGAGCAGCTCGGGGAAACGGGACAGGTGGCTGGGCAGGTTGCGTGCGTCGATCGACACGGCGACCTTGGGTTGCAGCAGCTCGGTATTGATCAGGGCATTTTCCGCCAGCTGCGGCAGCAGCCCGGCGGGCAGGTTGTCAATGCAGTAGAAACCATGGTCTTCCAGGACGTCGAGGGCGGTGCTCTTGCCGGAGCCGGAGCGGCCGCTGACGATGATCAGGCGCATGTTCAGTGCTCGTTCTGTACGTCCAGGACAACCTGGAACAGGGCCTCGCTGCTGGTGGCCGCACGCAGGCGATCACGCACCTCCTTGCGATCAAGCATGCTGGCAATCTGGCGCAGCAGTTCCAGATGAGCATCGGTGGCGGCTTCTGGCACCAGCAGGACGAACAGCAGGTCCACCGGAGCACCATCGATGGCGTCGTAGTCGATCGGGGATTCCAGGTGCAGCAGGGCGCTGACCGGAGCTGAGCACCCGTGAAGCCGGCAGTGGGGAATGGCAATGCCATTACCGAAACCGGTCGAGCCGAGTTTTTCCCGGGCAACCAGTTTTTCGAAGACGTCCTGCATCTCCAGTTCCGGCACTTCTGCGGAGATGATGGTGGCGACCTTTTCCAGGGCGCGCTTCTTGCTGCCTCCCGGCACGTTCACCAGGGAACGGCCGGGGGTCAGGATGGTTTCAAGTCGGATCATGGATGAGGGGGATCAGCGGGCAGCTGCACCTTGCAGCAGGCTCTGCTGTTTTTCCTTGTGTTTTTTCAGTTGGCGGTCGAGCTTGTCGGCCAAGGCATCGATCGCTGCATACATGTCTTCGTGTTCGGCGTTGGCAACCACTTCGCCGCCGGGAATCTGCAGGGTCGCCTCGACCTTCTGCTGCAGCTTCTCGACCTTCATGATGACCTGCACGTTGGTGATCTTGTCGAAGTGACTTTCCACGCGAGCGAGCTTTTCAAGCACGTAATCGCGCAGTGGCTGGGTGACTTCTACATGCTGTCCACTGATATTGACTTGCATACAGCTTCTCCTTTGTTGCCCGTGCATAAAGAGGCAGGTCTTGCACCTGCCCCACAAACGCTGTGGCGCATCTCAGGGGCTACATCAGTCGCTTGCGTTCGCTCGACGGTGCGATGCCGAGAGACTCGCGGTACTTGGCGACGGTGCGACGGGCTACCTGGATGCCTTGTGCCTCCAGTAAACCAGCGATCTTGCTGTCACTCAATGGCTTTTTCTGATTTTCCGCCGCAACCAGTTTCTTGATGATCGCGCGGATCGCCGTGGACGAGCATTCGCCGCCTTCGGAGGTGCTGACGTGGCTGGAGAAAAAGTATTTCAGTTCGTAGATGCCACGCGGAGTGTGCATGTATTTCTGCGTGGTAACCCGCGAAATGGTCGACTCGTGCATGCCCACGGCCTCGGCGATGTCATGCAGCACCAGGGGTTTCATCGCTTCGTCGCCGTGGTCGAGGAAGCCGCGCTGGTGCTCGACGATCTGCGTGGCCACCTTCATCAGGGTCTCGTTGCGGCTTTGCAGGCTCTTGATGAACCAGCGCGCTTCCTGCAGCTGGTTGCGCATGAAGGTGTTGTCGGCACTGGTATCGGCCCGGCGCACGAACCCGGCGTACTGCGGGTTGACGCGCAGGCGCGGGATGGCTTCCTGGTTCAGCTCCACCAGCCAGCGGTCATTGTCCTTGCGCACGATGACGTCGGGCACCACGTATTCAGGTTCGCTGGACTCGATCTGCGACCCGGGGCGCGGGTTGAGGCTCTGCACCAGCTCGATGACCTGGCGCAGCTCGTCTTCCTTGATTTTCATGCGCCGCATCAGCTGGCTGTAATCGCGGCTGCCGAGCAGGTCGATGAAATCGGTGACCAGGCGCTTGGCTTCGTTCATCCACGGCGTGTTGGCTGGCAGCTGGCGCAGTTGCAGCAGCAGGCATTCGCCGAGGTTGCGAGCGCCGACGCCCGCCGGCTCGAACTGCTGGATGCGGTGCAGTACCGCTTCGACTTCGTCCAGCTCGATATCCAGCTCAGGGTCGAAACCGGCGCAGATTTCCTCAAGGGTGTCTTCCAGGTAGCCCTGGCCATTGATGCTGTCGATCAGGGTGACGGCGATCAGGCGGTCGGTATCCGACATCGGTGCCAGGTTCAGCTGCCATAGCAGGTGGCTTTGCAGGCTTTCGCCGGCCGATGTTCGCGTGGTGAAGTCCCATTCGTCATCGTCGCTGCTCGGCAGGCTGCTGGCGCTGGTCTGGTAGATGTCTTCCCAGGCGGTGTCGACCGGCAGCTCGTTGGGAATGCGCTCGCTCCACTCACCGTCTTCAAGGTTGTCGGCACTGCTGGTGCTTTCCTGGAAGCTGTTGTCCTGGACTTCGGCGACCGGTTTGTTCTCGGCGTTGTCCGCCATCGGGTCGCTGTTGTCGAAGTCGTCGCCGTCTTCCTGACGTTCGAGCATCGGGTTCGACTCCAGCGCTTCCTGGATTTCCTGTTGGAGGTCCAGGGTGGAGAGCTGGAGCAGGCGGATGGCCTGTTGCAACTGCGGCGTCATCGTCAGTTGCTGGCCCATTTTTAGGACGAGCGATGGTTTCATGGCTGGGGCTTAATACCTTGTTCGCCGGCGCGCATGCGCCATCCACTACACGGGGGCGCCGGAGCGCCAGATCAAGCAAGTTTTATGCCTTAAATTGTAGCGTTTGCCTAGAGCGCCGTAACAACTTTACCCCCCATTCCAGGGCGAATTGCCAGTGCTCCAGGCGCGTGCCAGGGTCAGAGCCGGAACTCGTGGCCCAGGTAAACCTCTTTGACCAAGTCGTTGGCCAGGATGGTCTCGGCATCGCCTTCGGCGATGAGGCGGCCATCATTGACGATATAGGCGGTTTCGCAGATATCCAGGGTTTCGCGGACGTTGTGGTCGGTGATCAGCACACCGATGCCCTTGGCCTTGAGGTGGTGGATGATCTGCTTGATGTCGCCGACGGAGATCGGGTCGACACCGGCAAACGGTTCGTCCAGCAGGATGAACTTGGGCGCGGTCGCCAGTGCACGGGCAATCTCGACGCGGCGGCGTTCGCCACCGGACAGGCTCATGCCGAGGTTGTCGCGAATGTGGCTGATGTGGAACTCCTGCAGCAGGCTTTCCAGTTCCTTGCGCCGGCCTTCGCGGTCGAGGTCCTTGCGGGTCTCGAGGATCGCCATGATGTTGTCGGCCACCGACAGTTTACGGAAGATCGAGGCTTCCTGCGGCAGGTAGCCGATACCGGCGCGGGCGCGACCGTGCATGGGCTGGTGGCTGACATCGAGGTTGTCGATCAGCACGCGGCCCTGCTCGGCCTGGACCAGGCCGACGATCATGTAGAAGCAGGTGGTCTTGCCGGCGCCATTGGGGCCGAGCAGGCCGACGATCTGGCCGCTGTCGATCGACAGGCTGACGTCACGCACGACTTGCCGCCCCTTGTAGCTCTTGGCCAGGTGCTGGGCTTTGAGGGTTGCCATTTACTCGGCCTTCTTCTTGGGCTGGATCACCATGTCGATACGCTGACGCGGCGAAGTCACGTTGCCACCACGACCGGCGGTCGCCACCTGGGTCTTGGTGTTGTAGACGATCTTCTCGCCTTCGGTGGTGTTGCCTTCGTTCTCGACCTTGGCGCGATCGGTGAGGACCACCATGTCCTTTTGCGCCTGGTACTGGATGGTGACCGCCCAGCCCTTCATCTTGTCCGGCTTGGCTGCGCTCTGCTGCTGCTCGAAGTAGGCCAGGTTGCCCACCGAGGTCACCACGTCGATGTCGCCGGAGGCGGAGCGGGTGATGGTCACGGTGTTGCCTTTGATCATCATCGAACCCTGGGTGATGATCACGTCGCCGGTGTAGGTGGCCACGCCCTGCTTGTCGTCCAGGTGGGCATTGTCGGCCTGGATGCGGATAGGCTGGTCACGATCATTCGGCAGGGCGAGGGCGCTCGCGCTTCCCAGTGCTGCGCTCAGGCTGAGCAAAAGGGGGAGGGTTTTAACGAGCCTCATACTGTCCTCTTACGTTAGAGAGCAAGTCCATCTTGCCTTCTTTCAAATACGCTTTCATTCCTTTACCCGTAGTCGTGCCACCGGCGCCGTCGATTCTAACGGCTTGCTCGGTCTGCGCATATTGCTTCTGCGGGAACACGGTCATGCGTGAGCTGGTAATGATGGTTTCACGCTGCTTTTCGTCGGTACGGGCCACCCGCACGTTGTCGATCAGTTCGACTTCGCTGCCGTCCGGGTTGACCTCGGCGCGGGTGCTCTGCACGTGCCACGGGAACGCGGTGCCGCGGTACAGGTGCAGGTCCGGCGTGGTCAGCAAGGTGATTTCGCTGGCCTTGAGGTGTTCGACCTTGTCGGCGGTCATTTCGTACTGCAGCTTGCCGTCGGGCAGGAACTGCACGCTGTGGGCGTTCACCGCATAGTAGTCGATGGCGCTTTCGTCGGTCTGCGCCACCGGCTTGTCGAGGAAGCTTTCCGGGCTGACATTCCAGTAGCCGATCGCCACCAGCAGGGCGGCGATCACCGCGAGCAGCGCAATGTTGCGGGCTTTCTTGCTGAACATGGGCAGCCTTACAGGTAATTGGCGTTGGCAGCGTCCAGGGTGCCCTGGGCCTGCATGATCAGTTCGCAGAATTCACGGGCTGCGCCTTCGCCGCCACGTGCCTGGGTCACGCCGTGGGCGTGCTGGCGAACGAATGGAGCGGCGTTGGCCACCGCCATGCCCAGGGCGACCCGGCGAATCACCGGCAGGTCGGGCAGGTCGTCGCCGAGGTAGGCCACTTGAGCATAGCTCAGGCCCAGCTCGGCGAGCAGGCCGTCAAGCACCACCAGTTTGTCCTCGCGGCCCTGATAAAGGTGCGGGATACCGAGGTTCTTCGCCCGGCGCTCGACCACCGGGGTCTTGCGCCCGCTGATGATCGCGGTGGTCACGCCCGAGGCCATGAGCATCTTGATGCCCTGGCCGTCGAGGGTGTTGAAGGTCTTGAATTCGCTGCCGTCCTCGAGGAAGTACAGGCGCCCGTCGGTGAGCACGCCGTCCACGTCGAACACTGCCAGCTTGATGTGCTTGCCGCGTTGCATGAGGTCCTGGTTCATTCCATCGCTCCTTTACATTACGCCGGCGCGCAGCAGGTCGTGCATGTTCAGGGCGCCGGTCGGGCGGTCCTCGCGGTCTACCACAACCAAGGCGCCGATCTTGTGGTCTTCCATGATCTTCAGGGCCTCGGCCGCGAGCATTTCGGCGCGGGCCGTCTTGCCGTGCACGGTCATGACCTGGTCGATCAGGGTGGTGTGGACGTCGATGTTGCGGTCCAGGCTGCGGCGCAGGTCGCCGTCGGTAAAGATCCCGGCGAGCTTGCCGTCGGCTTCGACGATCACCGTCATGCCCAGGCCTTTGCGGGACATTTCCACGAGGGCGTCCTTGAGCAGGGTGCCGCGCGGGACCTGAGGCAGTTCGTCGCCGGCGTGCATCACGTTCTCGACCTTCAGCAGCAGGCGGCGGCCCAGCGCACCACCCGGGTGCGAGAAGGCAAAGTCCTCGGCGGTGAAGCCGCGGGCCTCGAGCAGGGCGATGGCCAGGGCGTCACCGAGCACCAGCGATGCGGTGGTGGAAGAGGTGGGGGCCAGATTCAGCGGGCAGGCCTCTTGCTCGACGCGCGCGTCGAGGTTGACCTCGGCAGCCTGGGCCAGGGGCGAGTCCGGGTTGCCGGTCAGGCTGATCAGCTTGATGCCCAGGCGCTTGATCAGCGGCAGCAGGGTAACGATTTCGGCGGTGCTGCCAGAGTTCGACAGGGCGAGGATCACGTCATCGCGGGTAATCATGCCCATGTCGCCATGGCTGGCTTCGGCCGGGTGCACGAAAAACGCCGGCGTACCGGTGCTGGCCAGGGTGGCGGCGATCTTGTTGCCGATGTGCCCGGACTTGCCCATGCCGACCACGACGACCCGGCCCTTGCTGGCCAGGATCAGTTCGCAGGCCTTGACGAAGTTGTCGTCGATGCGCGCCAGCAGGGCCTCTACGGCCTCGAGTTCCAGGCGCAGGGTGCGTTGGGCGGATTGGATCAGCTCGCTGGATTGGCTCATGTCGAAAAAGCAATGCCTGATGAAAAGGCGGCGATTATAGCTGCAATGAACGAAACCCTCACGCTTTCGATTGCCGTGGCGAATCTCGCACCTGCCTGTCACGGGGCTGAACGAGTCGTTTGCCGACCTTGGGGCGACGCTGTCAGCGGTGCTATAGTTCGCCGCTATTCGGCCCGCCAAGGGGCGCGTGTGCCTTCCAGGTGGAGGCCGGCGTCCATTAGGACGAGGCTGCATCAGCAAGGAGTCTAGATGAGTGTGGATAGCGCCTACGCGGTCGAGTTGAAGGGGGTTACCTTCAAACGCGGTTCGCGCAGCATTTTCAGCAACGTCGACATTCGCATCCCGCGCGGCAAGGTCACCGGTATCATGGGGCCATCGGGGTGCGGCAAAACCACGTTGCTGCGCCTGATGGGCGCGCAGTTGCGCCCTTCCAGCGGTGAAGTCTGGGTGGCCGGGCAGAACCTGCCGACCCTGTCGCGCAGCGATCTGTTCGACGCCCGCAAGCAGATGGGGGTGCTGTTCCAGAGCGGCGCGCTGTTCACTGACCTCGATGTGTTCGAGAACGTCGCGTTCCCGTTGCGCGTGCACACCCAGTTGCCGGATGAAATGATCCGCGACATCGTGCTGATGAAGCTGCAGGCCGTGGGCCTGCGCGGGGCCATCGACCTGATGCCGGACGAGCTGTCCGGTGGCATGAAGCGCCGGGTGGCGCTGGCCCGGGCGATTGCCCTGGACCCGCAGATTCTCATGTACGACGAACCGTTCGTCGGCCAGGACCCGATCGCCATGGGCGTACTGGTGCGCCTGATCCGACTGCTCAACGATGCGCTGGGCATCACCAGCATCGTGGTCTCCCACGACCTGGCGGAAACCGCCAGCATCGCCGACTACATCTATGTGGTGGGTGACGGCCAGGTGCTGGGCCAGGGTACTCCTGACGAGCTGATGGGCTCGGACAACCCGCGCATTCGCCAGTTCATGAAGGGCGACCCGGACGGCCCGGTTCCTTTCCACTTTCCCGCGCCTGACTACCGCGCCGACCTGCTGGGGGCGCGTTGATGCGCAGAAAATCCTTACTCGAACGTGTGCGCCTGCTCGGGCGTTCGGCAATCGACGTGCTGGCGGTGCTGGGGCGTTCCTGCCTGTTCCTGTTCCATGCCCTGGTCGGCCGTGGCGGCATCGGTGGCGGCCTCCAGCTGCTGACCCGGCAGCTGTACTCGGTAGGCGTGTTGTCGCTGGCGATCATTGTCGTGTCCGGCGTGTTCATCGGCATGGTGCTGGCGCTGCAGGGTTACAGCATCCTGACCAAGTACGGCTCGGAACAGGCGGTAGGGCAGATGGTTGCCCTGACCCTGCTGCGTGAGCTCGGCCCGGTAGTGACCGCCTTGCTGTTCGCCGGTCGTGCCGGTTCCGCGCTGACCGCTGAAATCGGCAACATGAAATCGACCGAGCAGCTGTCGAGCCTGGAAATGATCGGTGTCGACCCGCTCAAGTACATCGTCGCACCGCGCCTGTGGGCCGGTTTCATCTCGCTGCCGTTGCTGGCGCTGATCTTCAGCGTGGTCGGCATCTGGGGTGGCTCGTGGGTCGCCGTGGACTGGCTGGGCGTCTACGAGGGCTCGTTCTGGGCCAACATGCAGAACAGTGTTTCGTTCACCGACGACGTGCTCAACGGGCTGGTCAAGAGCCTGGTATTTGCCTTCGTCACGACCTGGATCGCCGTATTCCAGGGGTACGACTGTGAGCCCACCTCAGAAGGGATCAGCCGTGCCACCACCAAGACCGTGGTCTATGCCTCGTTGGCAGTGCTGGGTCTGGACTTTATTCTGACCGCCTTGATGTTTGGAGATTTCTGATGCAAAACCGCACCCTGGAAATCGGTGTCGGCCTGTTCCTCCTGGCCGGGATCCTGGCGCTGCTGCTGCTGGCCCTGCGTGTCAGCGGCCTGTCGGCCAGCCCGAGCAGCGATACCTATAAAGTTTATGCGTACTTCGACAATATCGCCGGTTTGACGGTCAGAGCTAAAGTGACCATGGCCGGTGTGACCATCGGCAAGGTGACCGCCATCGACCTGGATCGCGATTCCTACACCGGTCGGGTGACGTTGCAGCTGGACAAGTCGGTGGACAATCTGCCGGTCGATTCCACTGCCTCGATCCTGACTGCCGGGCTGCTGGGCGAGAAGTACATCGGCATCAGCGTGGGCGGTGAAGAACAGGTGCTGAAGGATGGCGCAACCATCCATGACACCCAGTCGGCGCTGGTGCTGGAAGATCTGATTGGCAAGTTCCTGCTCAACTCCGTTGGCAAGGAACCGAAAGAAGCGCAACCGGCTAATTAAGGAGTTTCCATGATTTCGATCCTGCGACGTGGCCTGCTGGTCCTGCTGGCGGCCTTCCCCCTGATGGCAATGGCCGCGCAGTCGCCGCACGACGTGGTGCAGAGCACCACCACCGAGCTGCTGGGTGAGCTCAAGGCCAACAAGGAGCAGTACAAGACCAACCCGCAAGCTTTCTACGACACCCTTGACCGGATCCTCGCGCCCGTGGTCGATGCCGACGGTATTTCCCGCAGCATCATGACCGTCAAGTACTCGCGCAAGGCCACCCCCGAGCAGATGCAGCGCTTCCAGGAAAACTTCAAACGCAGCCTGTTCCAGTTCTACGGTAACGCGCTGCTGGAGTACAACAACCAGGGTATCGTCGTGGACCCGGCCAAGGCCGATGACGGCAAGCGCGCCTCGGTAGGCATGAAGGTCACCGGCAACAATGGTGCCGTTTACCCGGTGCAGTACACCCTGGAAAACATCGGCGGCGAATGGAAGGTGCGGAACGTGATCGTCAATGGCATCAACATCGGCAAGCTGTTCCGTGACCAGTTTGCCGACGCCATGCAGCGCAACGGCGGCGACCTGGACAAGACCATCGACGGCTGGGCCGGTGAAGTGGCCAAGGCCAAGCAGGCCGCCGACAATTCGCCAGAGAAGACCGTGAAATGAGTGAGGCCGCTGTTAGCATGGCCGAGCCGGGCGTACTGCACCTGGCCGGTGTGCTGGACTACCGCAGCGGGCCGGCCCTGCGCAAGCAGGGCAAGGCGCTGATCGGCGCCTGCCGCGAGGCACAGCTGGTGCTCGATTGCTCGGCGGTGCAGCGTTCCACCAGTGTCGGCCTGTCCTTGCTGCTGGCCTTCGTGCGTGATGCCCAGGCCGCTGGCAAGGGCTGCCAGGTGCGCAACATGCCTGACGACATGCGTGAAATTGCCGAGGTCTATGACCTCGACGAAGTGCTGGCAACCTGATGCTGCGACAGGAATGATGGCCCCTCGGTCAGCGAAGCCCTCGTTGGGCTTCGCAGGCGAGGGGCTTTTTTGTATGATGGCCGACCCGTGCGCATCGGGCGCCGATTGAGGTTGAGCATGCAGGCCGTAGAAGTTAAAAGCTTCCTTGAAGAGAAATTGCCGGGTTCCCGGGTCGAAGTTGAAGGCGAAGGCTGCAACTTCCAGTTGAACGTGATCAGCGACGAGTTGGCTGGCCTGAGCCCGGTCAAACGCCAGCAGGCGATCTATGCTCACCTGAATCCGTGGATCGCCAATGGCAGCATCCATGCGGTAACCATGAAATTTTTCAGCAGCGCAGCCTGGGCTGAGCGCACCTGAGCCAACGTGGCGGCGAGATTCCAATGGACAAACTGATTATTACTGGCGGCGCTCGCCTTGATGGCGAGATCCGCATTTCGGGCGCGAAGAACGCAGCCCTGCCGATCCTGGCGGCGACCCTGCTGGCTGACGGCCCGGTCACCGTAGGCAACCTGCCACACCTGCACGACATCACTACCATGATCGAGCTGTTCGGGCGCATGGGCATCGAGCCTGTGATCGACGAAAAGCTGGCGGTCGAGATCGACCCGCGCACCATCAAGACCCTGGTCGCACCGTACGAACTGGTCAAGACCATGCGCGCCTCGATCCTGGTACTGGGCCCGATGGTCGCCCGCTTCGGCGAGGCCGAAGTGGCCCTGCCGGGCGGTTGCGCCATCGGCTCGCGGCCGGTCGACCTGCACATCCGTGGCCTCGAAGCCATGGGCGCGAAGATCGAAGTGGAAGGCGGCTACATCAAGGCCAAGGCGCCTGAAGGTGGCCTGCGCGGTGCGCACTTCTTCTTCGACACCGTCAGCGTGACCGGTACCGAGAACATCATGATGGCCGCGGCTCTGGCCAAGGGCCGCAGCGTGCTGCAGAACGCCGCGCGCGAGCCGGAGGTGGTCGACCTGGCCAACTTCATCAACGCCATGGGCGGCAAGATCCAGGGCGCCGGTACCGACACCATCGTCATCGATGGCGTCGAGCGCCTGGCTTCGGCCAGCTATCGGGTGATGCCGGACCGTATCGAGACCGGCACCTACCTGGTTGCCGCTGCCGTGACCGGTGGCCGTGTCAAGGTCAAGGACACCGACCCGACCATCCTCGAAGCGGTCCTGGAAAAGCTCAAGGAAGCCGGCGCCGACATCAACACCGGCGAAGACTGGATCGAGCTGGACATGCACGGCAAGCGGCCGAAAGCCGTCAACCTGCGTACCGCCCCGTACCCGGCATTCCCGACCGACATGCAGGCGCAGTTCATCTCGCTCAACGCCATTGCCGAAGGCACCGGCGCCGTGATCGAGACGATCTTCGAAAACCGTTTCATGCACGTCTACGAAATGCACCGCATGGGCGCGCAGATCCAGGTCGAAGGCAACACCGCGATCGTCACCGGCGTGAAAGCGCTCAAGGGCGCCCCGGTCATGGCCACCGACCTGCGCGCTTCCGCCAGCCTGGTGCTGTCGGCACTGGTTGCCGAAGGCGATACGCTGATCGACCGCATCTACCACATCGACCGTGGTTACGAGTGCATCGAGGAAAAACTGCAGATGCTGGGCGCGAAGATCCGTCGCGTACCGGGCTAGTTATCTGCCTGGCACATCCTGTGGGAGCGGGCATGCCCGCGAAGAAGCCTCCGCGGTGCATGGCACCGGCTCTGCCGGTGTTCGCGGGCTAGCCCGCTCCCACAGGGTGGGCCTGATGAATTGAATGCGGTCGGGCTTGTGGCCCGGCCGGCAGTAGCCGCTTGAGGACCGACGTTCCAATGTTGACCATCGCGCTTTCCAAAGGCCGTATTCTCGACGATACCCTGCCGCTGCTGGCGGAAGCCGGTATCGTGCCGACCGAGAACCCGGACAAGAGCCGCAAACTGATCATCCCTACCACGCAGGACGATGTGCGCCTGCTGATCGTGCGTGCCACCGACGTGCCGACCTATGTCGAGCACGGTGCCGCCGACCTGGGTGTGGCCGGCAAGGACGTGCTGATGGAGTACGGCGGCCAGGGCCTGTACGAGCCCCTGGACCTGCAGATTGCCCGTTGCAAGCTGATGACCGCTGGCGTGGTCGGCGCACCCGAGCCCAAGGGCCGTCTGCGCGTGGCTACCAAGTTCGTCAACGTAGCCAAGCGCTACTACGCCGAACAGGGTCGCCAGGTCGACATCATCAAGCTGTATGGCTCGATGGAGCTGGCGCCGCTGATCAACCTCGCCGACAAGATCATCGACGTGGTCGACACCGGCAACACCCTGCGTGCCAACGGCCTGGAACCGCAGGAACTGATCGCCACGATCAGCTCGCGCCTGGTAGTGAACAAGGCCTCCATGAAAATGCAGCACGCCCGTATCCAGAGCCTGATCGACACGCTGCGCCAAGCAGTCGAGTCGCGACACCGCGGTTGACTCCTGCGCGCGACCTTCGCTGTCGCGCCCGTCTATCCGCGTCATAGCCATTTTTCTCGGGTGCCCGCGCGGATGGACTGGTAGCCTAGGGCGCCTGAGCATTCGCCAATAATCGAGGCCCTCGCCATGACCGTGTCCACTGCAATCGCCCGTCTTAACGCTGCTGATCCGGATTTCGCCCGACATCTGGATCATCTGCTGAGCTGGGAAAGTGTGTCCGATGACGCGGTCAACCAACGCGTGCTCGACATCATCAAGGCTGTGCGCGAGCGCGGCGATGCGGCGCTGGTGGAGTTCACCCAGCGTTTCGATGGTGTGGATGCCAAGTCGATCGACGACCTGATCCTCAGGCGCGACCGCCTGGAACTGGCCCTGACCCGCATTACCCCGGCCCAGCGCGAAGCCCTGGAAAAGGCCGCCACCCGTGTGCGCCTGTACCACGAGCGGCAGAAGCAGGACTCCTGGCAGTACACCGAAGCCGACGGCACCGTGCTCGGTCAGAAGGTCACCCCGCTGGACCGCGCCGGCTTGTACGTGCCGGGCGGCAAGGCGTCGTACCCGTCGTCGGTGCTGATGAATGCCATCCCGGCCAAGGTTGCCGGGGTGGCCGAAGTGGTCATGGTGGTGCCGACCCCGCGTGGCGAGGTCAACGAACTGGTGCTGGCAGCCGCCTGCATCGCCGGTGTCGACCGGGTGTTCACCGTTGGTGGCGCCCAGGCCGTCGCCGCGCTGGCCTACGGTACTGAAAGCGTGCCGCAGGTGGACAAGATCGTCGGCCCGGGCAACATCTATGTCGCCACCGCCAAACGCCACGTGTTCGGCCAGGTGGGCATCGACATGATCGCCGGCCCGTCGGAAATCCTCGTGGTGTGCGACGGCCAGACCGACCCCGACTGGATCGCCATGGACCTGTTCTCCCAGGCCGAGCACGACGAAGACGCCCAGGCGATCCTGGTCAGCCCGGATGCCGCGTTCCTCGACCGTGTTGCCGCCAGCATCGACAAGTTGCTGCCGACCATGGAGCGTGCCGCGATCATCGAGAAATCGATCAATGGCCGTGGTGCGCTGATCCAGGTGCGCGACATGCAGCAGGCGATCGAAGTGGCCAACCGCATCGCACCGGAGCACCTGGAACTGTCGGTAGCCGACCCGCAGGCCTGGCTGCCGCACATTCGCCACGCGGGCGCGATCTTCATGGGCCGCCACACCAGCGAAGCGCTCGGCGACTACTGCGCCGGCCCCAACCACGTGCTGCCCACTTCCGGTACCGCGCGGTTCTCGTCGCCATTGGGGGTATATGACTTCCAGAAGCGTTCGTCGATCATCTTCTGCTCCGAGCAGGGCGCGTCCGAACTGGGCCATACCGCTTCGGTCCTGGCCCGTGGCGAGTCGCTGACCGCCCACGCCCGCAGCGCTGAATACCGTATCCTGACCCAAGAGAAGGGGAACTGAGCATGAGTCGATTCTGGAGCCCCTTCGTCAAGGACCTGGTGCCTTACGTGCCGGGCGAGCAGCCCAAGCTGGCGCGTCTGGTCAAGCTGAACACCAACGAGAACCCCTATGGCCCGTCGCCCAAGGCGCTGGAAGCCATGCGTGGCGAGCTGAACGACAACCTGCGCCTGTACCCGGACCCGAACAGTGACCGCCTGAAGCAGGCGGTGGCCGAGTACTACGGCGTGACCCCGGCGCAAGTGTTCGTCGGCAACGGCTCGGACGAGGTGCTGGCGCACATCTTCCACGGCCTGTTCCAGCACGCTCGCGGTCCGTTGCTGTTTCCCGATGTCAGCTACAGCTTCTACCCGGTGTACTGTGGCCTGTATGGCATCCCGTTCGAGCAGGTGGCGCTGGATGAGCAGTTCCAGATTCGCGTTGCTGACTACAACAAACCCAACGCCGGGATTATTTTCCCCAACCCTAACGCGCCGACCGGCTGCCTGCTGCCGTTGCAGGCGATCGAGCAGTTGCTGCAAGCCAACCGCGACTCGGTGGTGGTGGTGGACGAAGCCTACATCGACTTCGGCGGCGAGACCGCGATCAGCCTGGTGGACCGCTACGACAACCTGCTGGTGACCCAGACCCTGTCGAAGTCACGCTCGCTCGCCGGCCTGCGGGTTGGCCTGGCAGTCGGTCACCCGGACCTGATCGAGGCGCTGGAGCGGATCAAGAACAGCTTCAACTCCTACCCGCTTGACCGCATGGCGATCGTGGGTGCTGCGGCTGCCTTCGAGGACAAGGCCTACTTCCAGGCAACCTGCCGCAAGGTAATCGACAGCCGTGAAGCGTTGGTCGAGCAGCTGGTCGGCAAGGGCTTCGAGGTATTGCCATCGGCGGCCAACTTCATCTTCGCCCGCCACCCCCAGCAGGATGCTGCACAGCTGTCGGCGCGCCTACGTGAACAGGGTGTGATCGTGCGTCACTTCAAGCAGGAGCGCATTGCCCAGTTCCTGCGTATCACCATTGGCACGCCGGAGATGAACCAGGCGCTGCTCGATGCCTTGAACTGAGCCGGGCACTGCAGGAGCGGGGACATCCGCTCCTGCAGTGCCGGCCCGCTCAGTACCTGACTTCCTCGACATTCAATTGCGTGCTGGCTGGGCGGGTGCGCACTGCGACCGGCGTGCCATCGAGTTCAAGCACGTAGTCGTTGGCCTGGCGCATGCCTTCGGGGTCGGTCCACTGCTGCAGGTAAGCCTGCGCATTGGCGACGACCTGGCCATTTTTGTGAATGATCACGGTCCCTGGCGAGTCGCTGTTCCACAACAATTTGCCTTCGGCTTCGATGGCCCGTGCCTTGCGTACGCCGGTGGCGCCCAGCAGCGGCGTGCCGTCGAGCAGCCATTCCGGCAGCAGGTCGAGCCCCATGTGCCTGAGCACGGTCGGGGCTACTGATGCCTGCGCTGCGTAGCCATACAAGTTGTTGGGCCCCGGGTTGTCTTCTGGAATGCTGGGTTGGTTCAGCTCTTCATTCAACGGCTTGTTGCTGGCAATGAACACCGTCTTCTCCTGCTCGGTCACACCGCCATGGCCAGTGCCCCAGTAATCCCGGCCGTGGTCAGTGCAGACTATCACCAGCCAATCCTCCTGCGGGTGCTGGGTCATTCGCTGTTCCACCTTGTCCAGCAGGCGCCCCAGGCGCTCGTCAGCCTCGCGCAGGGCTGCCTGGTAGGCTGGCCCGAAACCACTGGCATGGCCGGCCTGGTCGGGTTCGTCGAGCTGAATGAAGGTGAAGTCGGCCGGGGTATTGCCCATTATTTCCAGGGTTCGCGCGGTGACCTGCTCATCATTCAGGCCGCTTTCGCGCAGGTTGTTGCCCTGCGCGTCCACCAGCAGATAGGCAGTGTTGATCGGCGACCAGTTGACGATGCTGGCAATGTAGGCGTTTGGCCGTGCATCGCGTAGCCGCTTGAACAGGCTGGGGAACTCGGGAGCGATGCGCAAGGTTTCGGAATTGGAAACCACCTTGTGCTTGTTGGCCCACACACCTGACAACAGGGTGATCCACCCCGGGCCGCTGACCGTGGCCTGCTCGCTGGCCCGTCCGGTTATGCCGCCGGCATAGGCTTTGCCATAGAACAGGCGCTTGTGCAGGTTGGTATCGTCTCCCAGCTGTTCGTAGTGCTGAAGCTGGACGCCGTCCATGCCGATGATCAGCGTCTTGGGCTGCGTTTGCAGCGGTTTGACGTCGCAGCCGTTGACCAGCAGCGCAGCCAGCAGCAGGGCAGTCCAGCGTAGGGTTCTACTGATCGACATAAGTCATGCCTTGATGAGGTCGTGGTGAAGCGTTGCAACATCCCCGCGCGCCGGCAACTGGTAGAAATGCCAGTTGAATTGCCGTGCGCAAGGCTTTCCATTAAGCTCTTCGAATTCATCGGATGATTGGTTGAGTGAAATGAACAGCGGATTGACCAGGCGCTCACTGGTCGAGCTTGCCGTCGAGCGCATGCGCGAACGTATCCTCCAGGGCGACTGGCAAATCGGCCAACGCCTGCCCACCGAACCGGTGCTGGCCGTGGAGCTGGGCATCAGCCGTAATACCGTGCGCGAGGCCATGCGCGTGCTGGCTTTCAGCGGCCTGGTGGAAATCCGCCAGGGTGACGGCAGCTACCTGCGCACGGCCCAGGACCCATTGCAGGCGGTGCTGGCAATGTCACGCTGCTCACCTGAACATGCCCGTGAAACCCGCCACATCCTCGAAGCAGAGGCCATCGGCCTGGCTGCGCTGCGGCGTACCGATGCCGACCTGCAGGCGTTGCGTGATGCCCTGGCGCTCAGTGCCGGGCATTTTCATGGCGATGTCGCAGCCTACGTGGCCTGCGACCTGGTGTTCCACCAACGGCTGGTCGATGCCGCCCACAACCCGGCACTCAGCGAGTTGTACCGCTACTTTTCCGGGGTGGTGGCTGCCGCGCTGCAGCACAACATGACCACCGTTCCGCGCTGCCAGGCCACGTTCGACCTGCACGGGCAGATTCTCGAGGCCATCGAGCAACGCGACGCGGAGCGGGCCAAGCGCCTGAGCCGTACCCTCATCGAATCCTGACCCGAGAACGCCATGGCTGAATCCATCACCCGTAATACCCCGCCACCTGAGCGAGATCTCGATGAGCTGCTGATCGATGCCGAGGCTGACGACGAGCAGGTCCAGCAGCAGCCCGTGCTGCTGCGGCGGCCGTGGCTGCTGTTGCTCGGCCTGGTGCTGGTGGCGCTGAACCTGCGCCCGGCGTTGTCGAGTATGGCGCCGGTGCTTGGCCAGGTGTCCGCGGGCCTGGGGCTGAACGCCTCGCTGGCTGGTTTGCTGACCACCTTGCCAGTGCTGTGCCTGGGCCTGTTCGCCCCGTTGGCGCCTGTGCTGGCGCGTCGCTTCGGCAGTGAGCGGGTGATCCTCGGCATCCTCGCCAGCCTGGCGCTGGGCATCGTGGTACGCAGTAGCTTCGGTGCTATCGGCGTGTTCCTCGGCAGCCTGATGGCCGGGGCCAGCATCGGCATCATCGGCGTGCTGTTACCGGGTATCGTCAAGCGCGACTTCCCGCAGCACGCCGGCACGCTGACCGGCGTGTACACCATGGCGCTATGCCTGGGCGCGGCCATGGCAGCAGGGGCCACCGTCCCTCTGGCGCAGCACTTCGACGGCAGTTGGGCGCTGGGGCTGGGCTTCTGGGCGCTACCGGCGTTGCTGGCCATGCTGGTCTGGCTGCCCCAGGCCCGCCAGGGGCATGGCTTGCACAAGGTGGCGTATCGCGTGCGTGGCCTGTGGCGTGATCCCTTGGCCTGGCAGGTGACCTTGTACATGGGCCTGCAATCGTCGCTGGCCTACATCGTGTTCGGTTGGTTGCCGTCAATCCTGATCGGTCGCGGCCTGAGCCCGACCGCGGCGGGGTTGGTGCTGTCGGGATCGGTGATCGTGCAGTTGGTCAGTTCGCTCAGTGCGCCGTGGCTGGCCACGCGTGGCAAGGACCAGCGGCTGGCGATCGTGCTGGTCATGCTGACCACCCTGGCCGGCTTGTTCGGTTGCCTGTATGCGCCGATTGCCGGGTTGTGGGGCTGGGCGGTACTGCTGGGCCTGGGGCAGGGCGGTACCTTCGCCCTGGCGCTGACCTTGATCGTGCTGCGTTCGAAAGACGCCCATGTGGCAGCCAACCTGTCGAGCATGGCCCAGGGCGTGGGCTACACCTTGGCATCGATGGGGCCGTTTGCGGTGGGGTTGGTGCATGACCTGAGCGGAGGCTGGGCCGCCGTGGGCTGGATCTTTGCCGTGCTGGGGGTTGGCGCCATCATCTTCGGGCTGGGGGCTGGGCGGGCTTTGCATGTGCAAGTGACCAGCGAGAAGGTTTGAAGGTGAACCTGCCAGTACCAACCTCTTCGCGGGTACTGGTATAAGCCTGTGGGGCAGATTATCGTGCTGCTTTCGACCCAGGACGGACCAGCCCTCATGAGCGACGCCAACCGCCAACTCATCACCCGCTTCTACCAGGCCTTCCAGCGCCTTGACGCCGAGGCCATGGTGGCCTGCTACAGCGACGATATCGTCTTCAGCGACCCGGTATTCGGAACCTTGCGCGGCAAGGACGCGGGTGACATGTGGCGGATGCTCACCACCCGGGCCAAGGATTTCACCCTGACGTTCGACGGCGTGCGCGCCGATGAGCGCAGTGGTGGCGCACACTGGGTCGCCACCTACCTGTTCAGCCAGACCGGCCGCACCGTGGTCAACCATATCCAGGCGCGTTTCGTGATCCGCGATGGGCTGATCTGCCAGCATGATGACACCTTCGACCTGTGGCGCTGGTCGCGGCAGGCACTGGGTGTTCCAGGCCTGCTGCTTGGCTGGTCGCCGCTGGTACAGGACAAGGTACGCCAGCAAGCGTTCAAGGGCTTGCGGGCATATCAGCATGCTCAGGGCAGCGCAACGGCCTGATCACTGTCGTGGTAGCTGAAGGTGGCCCCCTCGTTGGCAGTGCCCGGTAGCCGAATACGAATCACCGGGATGAAACTGCCATAGGTCTGGTGCCAGTCCTTCTGGTCGGCCTGAGCCTGCTGCAACGCACCATACTCGCCCTCGATGTGGAAAAACGACTGGATCGGCAGGCGACTGGCGCTCGCCTCGTCCCAGGCGCCAATCACCACTTCGTTCCAGGGAAACGGCAGCTCGCTGGCGAACAATTGCTTGGCGCGCAGGCTTTGATGGAAGGCCTCAGCCCGCTCCGGCACCCGTGCGCGGCGGATGTCGAAGGCGCATTGGCGTTTATAATCCTCGCTCTGCCTGAAGCGCGCGATCCATTGCTCGGCAGTGAACACCCCCTGTTCATGGCAGGCTGCCTCGGTTTCGGCCGTTTGCCGGTTATCGCCGCAACCCCGATTATCGCGTTCCCAGGTGTCGCCGTCGGTGGGCCAGGCGCACAGCATCTCGTAGCGTAGGGAGCCTTGCGGGCGTTGCAGCATCGGGTACAGGGTGAAGCCGCTGCGGCCATCGGCAGCCAGCTGGGTCGTGGGGATATCGCTGCGCAGGTAGGAGAACGATACGCCGCCCTTGTCCTTGCTGTTCTGGCTATGATGCCAGGTGTGGTAATGCGGTGACGGCCTGGTCGAGCGAAGCAGCACGCCCGAACAGGCGTGGGCAGGTACGGCTTTGCCCTCGCACTGGGCAGGGGTGGAGTCGTAGTTCTCTTGCATCTGTCTTGCGGTTTCCACGCCAGTCGATGCCTGTGTGGCGAATGCAGCCACAAGCAGTACAGCACCCAAGCCGATGTGGGGAAGCGAATCAAGCATGATGAAGCCCTCGATGAGTGGGCCCACCAAACTAATGATGAAAAGAGCAGGCGTCGTGAGTGAACAAGTGCCGGAGCAGGCAGTGAAACCCTGGTATGTCTACCTGATACGGGCTGCCAATGGTTCGTTGTATTGCGGCATCAGCGATGATCCGCAGCGGCGCTTTCTGGCGCACCAGAAGGGGCAGGGTGCACGTTATTTCAAGACCAGCCCGGCCCAGGCGCTGGTGTATATGGAACAATGGCCGGACAAGGGTGAGGCGTTGCGCCAGGAGCGGCTGGTGAAGCGACTGCGCAAGTCGGCTAAGGAGGCGTTGGTGGCCGCCTATGACAGCGCTTCGGCGCACTAGGGCCGCTTTGCGATGGGGCTGCGCGGCAGCCCCTTGGGCCATCAGTCCTTGCGCCGCTTCAACTGGTCCACCAGGGTGGTCGGCAGCCCCTTGATGATCAAGGTCCCGGCCGCTTCGTCGTATTCCACCCTGTCCCCCAGCAAATGCGCTTCAAAGCTGATCGACAGCCCCTCGGCACGCCCGGTGAAGCGACGGAACTGGTTGAGGGTGCGTTTGTCTGCGGGAATTTCCGGTGACAGGCCGTAATCCTTGTTGCGGATGTGGTCGTAGAACGCCTTCGGCCGGTCCTCGTCGATCAGGCTGGACAGCTCTTCCAGGGTCACTGGCTCGCCCAGCTTGGTCTGGGTGGTGGCATAGTCCACCAGGGTCTGGGTCTTTTCGCGGGCGGATTCTTCCGGCAGGTCTTCACTCTCGACGAAGTCGCTGAAGGCCTTGAGCAGAGTGCGGGTTTCGCCCGGGCCGTCGACACCTTCCTGGCAGCCGATGAAATCGCGGAAGTAGTCGGAGACTTTCTTGCCGTTCTTGCCCTTGATGAACGAAATGTACTGCTTGGAGTTCTGGTTGTTCTTCCATTCCGACAGGTTGATCCGCGCCGCCAGGTGCAACTGCCCGAGGTCGAGGTGCCGCGAAGGCGTCACGTCAAGTTCGGCGTTCACCGCCACGCCTTCGCTATGGTGCAGCAGGGCGATCGCCAGGTACTCGGTCATGCCTTGCTGGTAATGGGCAAACAGGATGTGGCCGCCGGTGGACAGGTTGGACTCTTCCATCAGCTTCTGCAGGTGCTCCACGGCTAAGCGGCTGAAGGCGGTGAAATCCTTTTCCTGGTCCAGGTACTGCTTCAGCCAGCCGCTCAGCGGGTAGGCGCCGGACTCACCGTGAAAGAATCCCCAGGCCTTGCCTTGCTTGGCGTTGTAGCTGTCATTGAGGTCGGCCAGCAGGTTTTCGATGGCATCGGAGGCGGCCAGCTCGGAATCGCGGGCATGCAGTACGGCGGGGCTGCCATCAGGCTTTTTGTCGATCAGGTGAACGATGCAATGGCGGATTGGCATGGAATTCTCGGCGGGCTGCAAAAGGTGCCAAGTTTACCCCAGACGCCAGGTGATGCAGTGGCCGGATGTTGGCAGAAATGCCGGTTGTTCGTTTTTTGTTCAAATTTGTGCGTTCGAGGCTAAAACCCCCGAAAAACCTGCATTTAATCGAAGTGCGCAGCGGATATTTATCCGTTCCTGTGGTAGCTTTGCGCGGTCTTGCGCCCAGCACGTGGCGCATTGCTGGCAACGTGCTGCCGGCGTGTCGAACCAAACGCCGATTTGCGTATCTACATACGCGATTGGCGCGGCCCTCCACTTTCAGGGGCTGGCCCGATAACGTCGTTAGCCCGCTGCATAACCATCGAATTTGATAGGGAAGGAACACCACCATGGCATTGACCAAAGACCAACTGATTGCCGACATCGCCGAATCGATCGCCGCGCCAAAAGCCACCGCCAAGAACGCTCTGGAGCAACTGGGCCAGATCGTTGCCGACCAGCTGGAAAACGGCGCTGAAATCACTCTGCCAGGCATCGGCAAGCTGAAAGTCACCGAGCGTCCTGCCCGTACCGGCCGCAACCCTTCGACTGGCGCTGCCATCGAAATCGCTGCCAAGAAAGTCGTCAAGTTCGTTCCCGCCAAAGTGCTGACCGACGCCATCAACAAGTAATTGTTGACGCTTTGACGAAACCGCGCCCGGCTTGCCCGGGCGCGGTTTTTTCATGCCTGTTGTTTACGCCGGGCGTGCCAGGCCTGGCGCGCTGTGTCGTCGAAGAAGCTCCAGGCGACCATGCGGCTGAGTTTCTGCCCCTGGCCCATTTCGGCGATACGCACGGCCCTGGCGCCGGCCTTTTTCAGCGCGGCTTCGATCCCTGGCAGGTTGCCGGCCTTGGACACCAGGCTGGTGAACCACAGCACCCGTTCTGCGTATTGCACGCTTTCGCCAACCAGCTGGGTGACGAAACGGATCTCGCCGCCTTCGCACCACAGTTCATTGTTCTGGCCACCGAAGTTCAGCACCGGCAGCTTGCGCTTGGGGTCCTGCTTGCCGAGGTTCTTCCACTTGCGCTGGCTGCCGCGGGTGGCTTCGTCGCGTGAGGCATGGAAGGGCGGGTTGCACAGGGTCAGGTCGAAGCGTTCGTCGTCCTGCAGCAGGCCGCTGAGGATGTGTGCAGGGTTGGCCTGCTGGCGCAGGGTGATGGCCTTGTCCAGGCGGTTGGCCTGGACGATGGCCTTGGCCGAGGCCAGGGCCACCGGGTCGATGTCCGAACCCAGGAAGCGCCAGCGGTAGTCGCTGTGGCCGAGCAGCGGGTAGATGCAGTTGGCGCCGACGCCGATGTCCAGGGCGCGGACCTGCGCGCCTTTGGGAATCTCGCCGGCGTTATCGTCGGCCAGCAGGTCGGCGGCCACGTGGATGTAGTCGGCACGACCAGGAATGGGCGGGCACAGGTAATCGGCCGGTATGTCCCAGTGCTGGATGCCGTACTGGGCCTTGAGCAAGGCGCGGTTGAATACCCGCACAGCTTCGGGGTTGGCGAAGTCGATGCTGGGCTTGCCGTGGGGGTTGGTGATGGTAAAGCGCGCCAGGTCAGGGTGGGCCTTGATCAGGCTGGGGAAGTCATAGCGGCCCTGGTGGCGGTTGCGCGGGTGCAGGGTGGGTTTGTTCGGGGTCATGGCAGTGTCCAGCCCTATACGTGGCTGATAGAGCCTGGGGCTGCTGTGCAGCCCTTTCGCGACACAAGGCCGCTCCCACAGGATGGCGGCGCCCTTCAAACCGGCGCCGTTCCTGTGGGAGCGGCCTTGTGTCGCGAAAGGGCCGCACAGCGGCCCCAGCTGTTTCTCTAGTGATTAAAGCGCAGCAATCCGCGCGTGCTGCTCGGTGAAGTTGGCCAGGGCCTGTTCGGACTCGGCCAGCTTGGCGCGTTCCTTCTCGATCACCGCGGGCGGGGCCTTGTCGACGAAGGCCGCGTTGGACAGCTTGCCGCCCACGCGCGCCACTTCACCCTGCAAGCGCTGGATTTCCTTGTTCAGGCGCGCCAGCTCGGCATCCTTGTCGATCAGGCCGGCCATCGGTACCAGCACCTGCAGGTCACCGACCAGGGCGGTGGCCGACAGCGGTGCTTCGTCGGCCTCGCTCAGCACGGTGAACGACTCGACCTTGGCCAGCTTCTTCAGCAGGGCTTCGTTTTCCTGCAGGCGACGCTGGTCATCGGCGTTGGCGTTCTTCAGGAACAGCGGCAGCGGCTTGCCCGGGCCGATGTTCATCTCGGCGCGGATGTTGCGCAGGCCGACCATCAGCTCCTTGAGCCATTCGATGTCGCCTTCGGCGGCCGGGTCGATACGGCTTTCATTGGCCACCGGCCATGGCTGCAGCATGATGGTCTTGCCGCTGATGCCCGCCAGCGGCGCGATGCGCTGCCAGATTTCTTCGGTGATGAACGGCATGAACGGATGCGCCAGGCGCAATGCCACTTCCAGCACGCGCACCAGGGTGCGGCGGGTGCCACGGGCGCGCTCGACCGGTGCGTTCTCGTCCCACAGTACCGGCTTGGACAGCTCCAGGTACCAGTCGCAGTACTGGTTCCAGATGAACTCGTACAGTGCCTGGCTGGCCAGGTCGAAGCGGAACTGCTCCAGCTGGCGGGTCACTTCGGCTTCGGTGCGCTGCAGCTGCGAGATGATCCAGCGGTCGGCCAGCGACAGCTCGACGGCTTCGCCGTTCTGGCCGCAGTCCTCGCCCTTGTCCAGCACGTAGCGGGCGGCGTTCCAGATCTTGTTGCAGAAGTTGCGGTAGCCTTCGACGCGGCCCATGTCGAACTTGATGTCGCGGCCAGTGGAAGCCAGCGAGCAGAAGGTGAAGCGCAGGGCATCGGTGCCGTAGCTGGCAATACCTTCCGGGAACTCGGCCTTGGTCTGCTTGGCGATCTTCTCGGCCAGCTTCGGCTGCATCATGCCGCTGGTGCGTTTTTCCAGCAGCGCGTCGAGGGTGATGCCGTCGACGATATCCAGCGGGTCCAGCACGTTGCCCTTGGACTTGGACATCTTCTGACCCTGGCCATCACGCACCAGGCCGTGCACGTACACGGTCTTGAACGGTACCTGCGGGGTGCCGTCCTCGTTCTTGATCAGGTGCATGGTCAGCATGATCATGCGCGCAACCCAGAAGAAGATGATGTCGAAGCCGGTCACCAGCACATCGGTGGAGTGGAACTTCTTGAGGAACTCGGTCTGCTCCGGCCAGCCCAGGGTGGAGAAGGTCCACAGGCCCGAACTGAACCAGGTGTCGAGCACGTCGTCGTCCTGGCGCAGGGCAACGTCGGCGCCCAGGTTGTGCTTGGCGCGCACTTCTTCCTCGTTGCGGCCGACATAGACCTGGCCGGCCTCGTCGTACCACGCCGGGATGCGGTGACCCCACCACAGCTGACGGCTGATGCACCAGTCCTGGATGTCGCGCATCCAGGAGAAGTACATGTTCTCGTACTGCTTGGGCACGAACTGGATGCGGCCATCCTCCACGGCGGCGATGGCAGGTTCTGCCAGCGGCTTGGTGGAAACGTACCACTGGTCGGTCAGCCATGGCTCGATCACGGTGCCCGAACGGTCGCCTTTCGGCACCTTCAGGGCGTGGTCATCGATGCTCACCAGCAGGCCCTGGGCGTCCAGGTCGGCGACGATCTGTTTACGCGCGACGAAGCGGTCGAGGTTGGCGTACTGGGCCGGCAGGCGGGTGTCGACCTGCTCGTTGACGCTGCCGTCGAGGTTGAAGGCCTGGGCGCTGGCCAGCACGAAGGCGTTCTTGTCGAAGATGTTCAGCAGCGGCAGGTTGTGGCGCTTGCCGACTTCGTAGTCGTTGAAATCGTGGGCCGGGGTGATCTTCACGCAGCCGGTACCGAACTCGGGGTCGCAATAATCGTCGGCGATGATCGGGATGCGACGGCCGACCAGCGGCAGTTCGACGAACTTGCCGATCAGCGCCTGGTAGCGCTCGTCGTTCGGGTTGACCGCCACGGCGGCGTCACCCAGCAGGGTTTCCGGACGGGTGGTGGCGACGACCAGGTAATCCTTGCCTTCGGCGGTCTTGGCGCCGTCGGCCAGCGGGTAGCGCAGGTTCCACAGGTGGCCTTTCTCGTCGTGGTTTTCCACTTCGAGGTCGGAGATGGCCGTGTGCAGCTTGGTGTCCCAGTTGACCAGGCGCTTGCCGCGGTAGATCAGGCCGTCCTCGTGCAGGCGCACGAAGGCTTCCTTGACCGCTTCGGACAGGCCGTCGTCCATGGTGAAACGCTCGCGGCTCCAGTCCACCGACGAGCCCAGGCGGCGGATCTGCCGGCTGATGTTGCCGCCGGACTGGTCCTTCCATTCCCAGACCTTTTCCAGGAACTTTTCGCGGCCCAGGTCATGCCGGTTCTGGCCCTTGGCCTCGAGCTGGCGCTCGACCAGCATCTGGGTGGCGATACCGGCGTGGTCGGTGCCGGGCTGCCACAGGGTGTTGCGGCCTTGCATGCGGCGGAAGCGGATCAGGGCATCCATGATCGCGTTGTTGAAGCCGTGGCCCATGTGCAGGCTGCCGGTCACGTTCGGCGGCGGGATCATGATGGTGTAGGACTCGCCTGCACCTTGTGGGGCGAAATAGTTCTCGGACTCCCAGGTGTTGTACCAGGAAGTTTCGATGGCGTGCGGCTGGTAGGTCTTATCCATGCGCGGCGGGACCCTGTGCATTTATTCGGGAAAGCCGGGAAGTATAACCAAGCTGGGGGCCGCAGGCGACAAGCTGCTGACAACTGACGGAACCGTGGCGCCTGCTTCGCGGGCACGCCCGCTCCCACGGGTACGGTGCATGTCTGGAAGCTTGCACCGTACCTGTGGGAGCGGGCGCCGCTGATACCCGGTTTACTCGGAACGCTTGATCAACCGCTCGATCCGCGCATCCAGCCGGCGTTTGATCTCGTTCTCGATATGCGGGGTAAAGTCGTTGATCACGTCCTGCATGATCATCTGCGCGGCCGCACGCAGCTCGCTTTCCAGGTGCAGCAGGGTGTCCTGGCGGCGGGTCTGCGGGTCATCCGCGGCGCCGGATTCGACCGCTTCGGCTAGCGGCGCGGTGTTGTCGGGCTCTGCTTCCAGCAGCAGGGGGATCTGCTCGACCGTCTCGGTCAGCAGTGGCGGTTGCAGGTCGGCGTCGCCAAGCAGTTGGCGGATCGACTCGAGGTCATCGAGCAGATGGGCGGAATCGGGTAGCGGGGAGGGTTTGTCCATCGTCGTCAAAGTCGCTGTAAGCGGTGGTCTTGCAGAGCATAGCCCTGTTCACGGTAGAAACGGAATCGCTCACGTGCCGATTGGCGGATGCCAGGCTCCTCGACGACGATCTCGGCCACCCGCTCGAACTGGCCGACGAAACCCGGCACACCGGTGCCCAGGTTGATCAGCAGGTCGCGATGGTCGCCGGCATCGTCGGCCAGGCCCAGGGCCACGCGCGCGTCCGCGTGCAGCTCTGCCAGGTCGTGGGGCACGAAGGCCTCGCCCTTGAAGCGCCACAGACGTTGGTCCAGCTGGTCACGCTGGTCGGCATCCTGGCAATGCAGGTAGACCCGGTGGCCAAGGCGCCAGGCCTTTTCACACAGCTTGCAGGCGAAATCCAGCCGCGCCGGCAGCGAATCGGTGGGCAGGATGTAGAAGTCGACTTTGCTCATGGTGGTATCGTCGGCCGATGGCGCGCAAGGCGCCACCGGCTGCCCGGCGTCAGGCGCCAGCGCGGTCCAGCAGGTACTGGGTGAGCAGCGGTACCGGGCGACCGGTCGCGCCCTTGTCCTTGCCACCGCTGACCCAGGCCGTGCCGGCGATGTCCAGGTGCGCCCAGTCGTAGGCCTTGGCGAAGCGCGACAGGAAGCAACCGGCGGTGATGGTGCCGGCTTTCGGCCCGCCGATGTTGCCCATGTCGGCGAACGGGCTGTCCAACTGCTCCTGGTATTCATCGAACAGCGGCAACTGCCAGGCGCGGTCGTCGGCACGCTTGCCGGCGTCGAGCAACTGGCCGACCAGGTCGTCATTGTTGCCCATCAGGCCGGAGGTATGGCTGCCCAGGGCGACGATGCAGGCGCCGGTGAGGGTGGCGATGTCGATCACTGCCTGCGGCTTGAAGCGTTCGGCGTAGGTCAGGGTGTCGCACAGCACCAGGCGGCCTTCGGCGTCGGTGTTGAGGATTTCCACGGTCTGGCCGCTCATGGTGGTGACGATGTCACCCGGACGGGTGGCGCCGCCGCTCGGCATGTTCTCGGCGCAGGCCAGCAGGCACACCAGGTTGATCGGCAGCTGCAGTTCGAGCACCGCACGCAGGGTGCCGAGCACGCTGGCGGCGCCGCACATGTCGTACTTCATCTCGTCCATGCCGGCACCGGGCTTGAGGCTGATGCCGCCGGTGTCGAAGGTGATGCCCTTGCCCACCAGCACGAACGGCTTGTCGGCCTTCTTGCCGCCCTGGTAGTTGAGCACGATCAGGCGTGGTGGCTGCTCGCTGCCCTGGCCGACGGCGTAGAACGCGCCCATGCCCAGGTCCTTGATCTTCTTCTCGTCCAGTACCTCGACCTTCAGCGCCTTGTGCGCCTTGCCCAGGTCCTTGGCCTGTTCGGCGAGGAAGCTTGGGTGGCACAGGTTGGGCGGCAGGTTGCCGAGGTCGCGGGTGAAGGCCATGCCGGTGGCGATGGCGCTGGCATGCCTGACTGCGCGTTCGACGTCGGCCTGGCCGGCCTTGTCGGCCACCAGGGTGACCTTTTTCAGGGCGCGCGGCTCGGCCTTCTGGCTCTTGAAACGGTCGAACGCGTACTCGCCGTCGAGCAGGGTTTCAGCCAGCAGGCGGTACTTGCCGTAGTGGGCATCGCGGTTGCTGACCGCAATGTCATCCAGGGCCAGCACCGCATCGCTGCCGTTCAGGCCCTTGAGCACAGCGGCGACGCTGCTGACCAGCTTGCGCCAGGCGCGGTCGCCCAGGGCTTCGTCCTTGCCGCTGCCGACCAGCAGCACACGTTCGGCCTTGAGGCCGGGGAGGCTTTGCAGCAGCAGGGTCTGGCCCGGCTTGCCGGCCAGGTCGCCACGCTTGAGCACGGCACTGATGGCGCCTTCGCTGGCCTGGTCGACGGCCTTGGCCACGGCGCCGAGCTTGCGGTTTTCACCTACCGGAATGACCAGGGTGGCGGTTTTTACGGATGCAGCAGCTACGCTTTTTACAACCAGTTCCATGTCAGGACCCCCGAATGATCGATACGCTTGGCGCTGTGTGTTCCAGCGCTCTGGACGGGCCGGGCTGCGTCATCGCGCGCCAGCGGAAAAGCGTCCAGTTTGAGCCTGCGGCGAGTGTGCTGACAACCCCGTTGTACGCCTTCATGCGCGGCGAAGTGACAGGGGCGTTCAATCACAGGATAATGCGCGCACTTTACATGGAGGTTCGCCTTTGGCGAACCGGCATTGGTCTTGGATGTACTAAGTCATTGTCTGGCGCCATTGCTTGGCAGTCCGCCCTGACAACCCAGGAGTGTCTGGTTTGATCGTCTTTCGTTATCTGTCCCGCGAGGTCCTGGTGACCTTGAGCGCCGTCAGCGCCGTGCTGCTGGTGATCATCATGAGCGGGCGCTTCATCAAGTACCTGGCCCAGGCCGCCCAGGGCGTGCTCGACCCGAGCGTGCTGTTCCTGATCATGGGCTTCCGTCTGCCGGGGTTCCTGCAGCTGATTCTGCCACTGGGCCTGTTCCTCGGCATTCTCCTGGCGTACGGGCGCCTGTACCTGGAAAGCGAGATGACCGTGCTCTCGGCCACTGGCATGAGCCAGCAGCGCCTGCTCGGCCTGACCATGGCACCGGCCGCCCTGGTCGCCCTGCTGGTGGCCTGGCTGAGCCTGAGCCTGGCGCCACTGGGCGTCGCCCAGGTGCAGCAGATCATCAGCCAGCAGGACGCCCTGACCGAATTCGATACCCTGGTGCCGGGCCGCTTCCAGACGCTGCGCGACGGCTCGCGGGTGACCTACACCGAACAGCTGTCTGACGACCGTATCAACCTGGCCGGGGTGTTCATCTCCGAGAAGCGCTTCAACCAGGACAAGACCAAGGACCGCGCGCCGTCGGTGCTGGTCGCCGAACGCGGCCACCAGGAAATCCAGGCCGACGGCAACCGTTACCTGGTGCTGGAAAACGGCTACCGTTACGACGGCAACCCGGGCCAGGCCGACTACCGCGCCATCAAGTACGATACCTACGGCGTGCTGCTGCCCAAGCCGGAAGTCAGCGAGGAAGTGACCGAGCGCGAAGCCATTCCTACCTCCGAACTGATCGGCAAGAAGGGCCTGCGTGAGCGTGCCGAGCTGCAATGGCGGCTGTCGCTGCCCATCCTGGTGTTCGTCGTCACCCTGCTGGCGGTACCGCTGTCGCGGGTCAACCCGCGCCAGGGCCGCTTCCTCAAGCTGCTGCCGGCAATTCTTCTGTACATGGCCTACCTGACAATGCTGATTTCCGCACGCGGCGCCCTCGAGAAGGGCAAGTTGCCGATCGCCCTGGGCATGTGGTGGGTCCACGGCCTGTTCCTGCTGATCGGCCTGGGCCTGATGTACTGGGAGCCGCTGCGCCTGAAGCGCGCCGCCCGCCGTGCGGAGGTGGCCCATGGCTAAGCTCGACCGTTACATTGGCCAGAGCGTGCTGCTGGCGATCCTCGCCGTGCTCGGGATCATTCTTGGACTGGCCTCGCTGTTCGCCTTCATCGATGAGATGAGCGACCTGAGCGATACCTACACGGTGATGGAGGCGGGCAATTTCGTCCTGCTGACCGCGCCACGGCGTCTGTACGAAATGTTGCCGATGGCGGCCCTGATCGGTTGCCTGATCGGCCTCGGCAGCCTGGCCAGCAGCAGCGAACTGACCATCATGCGTGCGGCCGGGGTATCCATCGGCCGCATCGTCTGGGCGGTGATGAAGCCGATGCTGGTGCTGATGCTGGTCGGCCTGCTGATCGGTGAATACGTGGCTCCGGTAACCGAGAACAAGGCCCAGGCCGACCGTTCGCTGGCCCAGGGTGGCGGCGAGGCGCAAAGCTCCAAGCGCGGCATGTGGCACCGCCAGGGTGACGAGTTCGTGCACATCAACGCGGTGCAACCCAACGGTCTGCTGCTGGGCGTGACCCGCTACCGCTTCGACAGCGAACGCAAGATCGTCACCTCGAGTTTCGCCCGCCGTGCCCAGTACCAGGACGATCACTGGCTGCTCGCCGACGTGCGCACCACGTTCTTCCGTGGCGACCACACCGAAGTGGTGAATACGCCACAGGAGCGCTGGGACGTTTCGCTCACCCCGCAGTTGCTCAATACCGTGATCCTGGCCCCTGAGTCGCTGTCGATTACCGGCCTGTGGGATTACATCCACTACTTGTCCGACCAGGGCCTGAACAACGCCCGTTACTGGCTGGCGTTCTGGACCAAGGTACTGCAACCGATGGTGACCGCGGCGCTGGTGCTGATGGCGATCTCCTTCATCTTCGGCCCGCTGCGTTCGGTGACCCTTGGCCAGAGGGTGTTCACCGGTGTGCTGGTGGGCTTCGTGTTCCGCATCGCCCAGGACCTGCTGGGGCCATCGAGCCAGGTGTTCGGCTTCCCGCCGCTATTGGCGGTGGTGATTCCGGCCGGCATCTGTGCGTTGGCAGGGATGTGGTTGTTGCGCCGGGCGGGGTAATGGCCTGAACTGTACAAAAAAGCCGACCTCAGGGTCGGCTTTTTGCTGGCATTTGTGTTGGCTTCTTCGCGGGCGTGCCCGCTCCCACAGGTTCATCACAGTCCCCGGGGCTTGTGAGGTTCCTGTGGGAGCGGGCACGCCCGCGAATAGGCCGGAAGCAGGCAATACAGGTCTCAGCTCATTTCTTCTGCTTCGGCACCCGCACCAGCTGGCTCTCCGAATAGATGTCATGCCAGCCGCGCTTGCGCTTGTCGATCAGCGCCCAGAAAAAACCCAGCCCCAGGCACAGCCAAGAAGCGATCGACACCACGAAGCGCAACAGCGCCTGCCACAGGCTGATGGCCGTGCCGTCGGCATTCTGCACCCGCACCCCCCACACCTGCATGCCCAGGGTCTGCCCGCCATGGGTCCAGAACTTGGCGAAAAAGCCGAACAGGGCGAACAGCAGCACCGTTGACAGCAGCGGGTCGCCATCCAGCGCGCCGGCCTCGGTCAGCTCGCGCATGCGTGCTTCGCCGATGATCGCCATCTGGATCATCTTGTAGGCACCCGCGGTCACGATCAGCAGCGCCGTGCACAACAGAAAGTCGTAGAACATCGCCGCCAGGCGCCGGCCCAGGCCGACTGGCGGAAAATCCCCTTGGGGTACGAGCAGAGGCTTGGACATGCAGGGCGGCTCCAGAAAACGAAGCGGCTATTCTACGGGCAAAAAAAAACCCCTGCACTTGGCAGGGGCTTTTTTCGAAGTCGGGTTAGGCTTAGCCGGCAACCTGAACCTTGTCAGCTTGCATGCCTTTCTGGCCCTGAACTGCTTCGAAGGTTACTTTCTGGCCTTCTTTCAGGCTCTTGAAACCGTTGCCTTCGATAGCGCGGAAGTGCACGAACAGATCCGGACCGCTTTCTGGGGTGATGAAGCCGTAACCTTTTTCGTCATTGAACCACTTGACGGTACCGTTCTGACGCTCAGCCATTGTCTTATTTCCTATGAAGCTTGAATTTTGATGACAGTTTCTTTTGCAATAAATAGGAAGCAAAAGATTACTGGGCTGGGTTGCAGGAAAGTAAGAGACGTCAAACGGGTTGTAGCAGATTGCGGCTACTGGCCCAGGTCACGAACTGTTGCGACCCATGCAAACACAGTGCAGTGACTCTACGCCAACTCCCGAGCGAAAAACAAGCCCTTGGTCGTATGGAAAATCGGCCGTTTGCCGATAACCGACCGGTTTGTCGGAAACGGCGTGGCGCCTGGCCTAGCGCCATGTTCAAAAGTTATTGAACAGGTTCGAAAACGAATAAGTCGAACCTGCTCGCACGCTTCACAAAGCGGTTTCAGCCCCGGTAGTAACGTTGCGTCACGAAAGGCATTTTGCTGACTTTAAGGGGCACCTTCTTGCCGCGCACCACAGCAAACAGCGGTGTGTCGATTGCCGCCTGCGCACTTTCTATATAACCCATCGCGACGGGTGCGCCGAGGGTCGGGCCAAAACCGCCACTGCACACTTTGCCTACCGGTTTATCGTCTGCATCGACAATATCCGCACCTTCGCGTACTGGGGTACGTTCCTGGGGCAACAGGCCCACGCGTTTGCGTGCCACGCCATCGCGCTGCTGGCTGAAGATGGCCTCGTCGCCGGGGAAACCACCGGCTCGCGCGCCATCGGCACGGCGTACCTTGGAAATGGCCCACAGCAGGCTGGCTTCGACCGGGGTGGTTTCGCTGTTCATGTCGTGGCCGTACAGGCACAGGCCGGCTTCCAGGCGCAACGAGTCGCGCGCGCCCAGGCCGATCGGCTGCACTTGCGGCTCGGCCAGCAGGCGGCGGGCCAAGGCTTCGGCGGCGTGTGCCGGTACCGAAATCTCGTAGCCGTCTTCGCCGGTGTAACCCGAGCGGCTGACATAGCAGTCTTCACCCAGCAGTTTCACCGGGCGGAATTGCATGAAGGTCATGCTCGCCACTTCCGGGGCCAGGCGCGCCAGCACCTCGACTGCGGCCGGGCCTTGCAGGGCCAGCAAGGCGCGTTGCTCGAACAGCGCTTGCACCTCGCAGCGGCTGCCGATATGCGCTTGCAGGTGGGCCAGGTCCTGGTCCTTGCAGGCCGCGTTGACGACCAGGAACAGCGTGTCGTCGCCCAGGTTGGCGACCATCAGGTCGTCGAGGATGCCGCCCTGCTCATTGGTGAACATGGCATAGCGCTGCATGCCCACCGGCAGGTCGATGATGTCCACCGGCACCAGGCTTTCCAGGGCCTTGGCGGCGTCGCTGCCGCGCAGGGTGATCTGGCCCATGTGCGAGACATCGAACAGGCCGGCCTGCTCGCGGGTGTGCAGGTGTTCCTTGAGCACGCCCAGCGGGTACTGCACCGGCATGTCGTAGCCGGCGAACGGCACCATGCGCGCACCCAGTTCCAGGTGCAGGGCGTGCAGCGGGGTCTTGAGCAGTGTTTCGGACATCGGTGACTCCTTGCTGTAGTTGTCGGGTCAACACTCGATGATGTTGACGGCCAGGCCGCCGCGGGCGGTCTCTTTGTATTTGCTTTTCATGTCGGCGCCGGTCTGGCGCATGGTGCGGATCACCTTGTCGAGCGACACGTAGTGCTGCCCGTCGCCGCGCAGGGCCATGCGCACCGCATTGATCGCTTTCACCGAGCCCATGGCGTTGCGCTCGATACAAGGTACCTGGACCAGCCCGCCGATCGGGTCGCAGGTCAGGCCCAAGTTGTGTTCCATGCCGATTTCGGCGGCGTTTTCCACTTGTTGCACGCTGCCGCCCATCACCTCGCACAGCGCCCCGGCGGCCATCGAGCAGGCCACGCCGACCTCGCCCTGGCAGCCCACCTCGGCGCCGGAGATGGAGGCGTTCTCCTTGTACAGGATGCCGATGGCCGCGGCGGTGAGCAGGAAGCGCACCACCCCGTCTTCATTGGCGCCAGGCACGAAGCGCATGTAGTAGTGCAATACCGCCGGCACGATGCCTGCCGCGCCATTGGTCGGCGCGGTGACCACGCGCCCGCCGTTGGCGTTTTCCTCGTTCACCGCCAGGGCGTAGAGGTTGACCCAGTCGAGTACCGACAGGGCATCGCGCAGGCTGGCTTCCGGATGGCCGCTCAGTTGGCGGTACAGCGCCGGTGCCCGGCGCTTGACCTTCAGCCCGCCCGGCAGGATGCCTTCATGCCGGCAGCCGGCGTCAACGCAACCCTGCATCACCTGCCAGATGCGCAGCAGGCCGGCACGGGTTTCCGCCTCCGGACGCCAGGCTGCCTCGTTGGCCAGCATCACCTGGCTTATCGACAGATGTTGCGCAGTGCAATGGCCGAGCAGCTCTTTGGCGGTCTTGAACGGGTAGGGCAGTGGCGTGCTGTCCTCGACGATACGGTCGTGGCCGGCGGCATCCTCGTCGACCACGAAGCCACCGCCCACCGAGTAGTACTCACGGCTGCGGATCTGCAGGCCGGCCTCGTCGAAGGCGCGGAAGATCATGCCGTTGGGGTGGTAGTCCAGTGGCTTGCGGATCATCGCCAGGTGCTGCTTTTCGATGAACGCGATGCTGTGCTCGCCGAGCAGGCTGATGCGGCCGCTGTCGCGGATCGCCTGCAGGCGGGCGGGAATGGTGTCGGTATCGACGCTGTCGGGGTGTTCGCCTTCAAGGCCCAGCAGCACGGCCTTGTCGCTGCCGTGGCCCTTGCCGGTGGCGCCGAGCGAGCCATACAGCTCGGCCTTGACGCTGGCGGTACGGGCAAGCAGGCCATCACGCCGCAGCCCCTCGGCGAACCGCGCAGCGGCGCGCATCGGGCCGACCGTATGGGAGCTGGAGGGGCCGATGCCGATCTTGAACAGGTCGAAGACGCTGAGTGACATGGGAGACCTCCAGCCAGGAATATTGGG